>JAIPKF010000014.1 GCA_021733705.1 Chthoniobacterales bacterium | reverse complement strand
GCAATTTCTTCGAAATTAGTTTCCAAATTTTTTTGCAAAAAAAGAGCATTAACCCGGGTATTTCATCTCGATCACCTACGGAAGCCGCGAAGTCAGATGGATACTGCGTTGAGCTTGAAGTCCTCCTCGGGCAGTAGGAGCTCATACAGTCGTCGTCAGCCTTCATTGCTCGCCTTACCCCATCAGCCTTCGCGGCCTCCTCGTCACGATCAGTATGAAATATCCAGGTTAATGCTCACTTTCAAGAAAGGATTCATTTTCCATTTTTGAGACTAAAATTACAATGGAGCGGGATTCTACTAAATAACTTTCTGCATTGATGGAAGGGGCTTCTTTCCAAGGGAGGATGTCATGAGGTGGTTCTCTAAAAGTATCAATACAACAACGCCATGGTGTGTAGAAATTAGTACAGAGTGGAATTTCAAATTCTAAGGATTCCCAAAAAGTATTGATCATGATGTGAATCATTACCTTTTGATCATAATTCCTAATTGTTGCAGCTAAGGTATGAGATTCATTACCTAGGTCAGGAGCATTGAGCTTGACACCATGCCATTCGATGGCCCTCTCAATAAGAAGTTCTCTTAAAGTTTTTCCGTAGGTATCACAAAGGTCATTGCGATCTAAACGAAAATTAATGAGTTGTTTTGTGAAACGATGAATAGTGTCATGCTTCTTGAGGAGTGACCAGTCAAAAGATCCTATATTCCCAGCATGACAATAGGCATTATTATTCCCTTGTTGAGTACGTCTCACCTCATCACCAGCTAAAATCATTGGTGTTCCTACAGAAAAAAAGAGAATTGTTAAAAAATTCTTTATTTGTCGATTGCGTAATTTTTCAATTTCAGGATCCTCCGTAGGACCCTCTACGCCACAATTCCAACTGCAATTATTGTTTGTTCCATCACAATTATTCTCTTTATTAGCTTCGTTGTGCTTTTCATTGTAGCTAACGAGATCATTGAGAGTAAAACCATCATGACAGGTGATGAAATTAACGCTCTGGCCGGGGCTACGTTCTTCATATTCATAAATATCAGGACTTCCTGTCATGCGATAAGCAAATGATCGAATAATATTGTTATCTCCTTTGATAAACGAGCGAACATCATCGCGAAAACGTCCATTCCATTCATTCCAGGAATCACCAGGAAAATTCCCAACTTGATAAAGTCCAGCAGCATCCCATGCCTCTGCGAATAATTTAATGTCGGCTAAAATAGGGTCTGACTCAATATCCCAGATGCTTGGTGGATGAACCATCGGATTTCCAGATTCGTCACGCGAAAGAATAGAGGCAAGGTCGAAGCGAAAACCATCCACATGCATCTCTTCAACCCAGTAACGTAAAGAGTCAAGAATGAGACGACGCACAATGGATTCATTAGCATTAAAGGTATTTCCACAACCACTAAAGTCAGCATAGGTTCCTTTATCTTTTCCCAAGATGTAATAGGTTTCATTTCCAAGAGCACGGAAGGAGAGGGTGGGGCCATGAATACCTCCTTCTGTTGTATGATTAAAAACAACATCAAGAATTACTTCAATATTAGCACGATGAAGTGCTTTCACCATGGAACGAAATTCATCTAAAACAGCCAGTGGTTCCTTTTGCGAGGAATATTGAGGATGGGGTGCAAAAAAAGCATAGGGTTGATAGCCCCATATATTGGAAAGGCCTTCTGGAGCATCCTCTGGATCGAAGGCAAAAATAGGGAGTAGTTCTACAGCAGTGATTCCTAGATCTTTTAAATAGGGGATTTTTTCAATAACTCCAGAATAGGTCCCTCTTTTTTCAGGAGAGAGCCCAGAGTTAGGGTTGCTAGTGAATGTCCCAACATTCATTTCGTAAATAATTGTTTTACTTAAAGGATGACGTGGAGGCAGGTCGCCCTCCCAATCGTAAGATTTAGAATGAACAACGACATTTTTTAATGCTGTTACACAATTATCACCTGGTAAAGCGGCAGCTTTACGAGAACGGGAAGAAGGAATAGCTATAGATTTTCCATAGGGATCAAGCAGAACTTTTTCAGAGTCAAATCGAAGTCCCTCCTTGGGATTATAGGGACCATACATACGCCACGCATAAATTTGTCCTTCTTTAAGACCCGGTACAAAAATATGCCAATAATGGTAGGATCTATTTTTTTGCAAAGTGAGTTGAATCACCCGAGATGGATGAGTATCCTCGATATCTTCAAATAGTAGTAACTCAGCTTGCTTAGCATGCTTTGAAAAGATGCTGAAGTTAACACCATGCTTAAATAAGGTTGCTCCTAGAGGGAAGCTTCTTCCTGACTCCTTCCCAAATGCTACTTGGGAAGCTAAGAGCTGTGATGACTGAGTGTACTCTTTCTTAGTGTGGAGTTCCTTAGGTTTATTGCAGGATCGTTCGCGAAGAGCTTCACTATTGATCTTCTTGGTTGCACGATCTGTCATTGGAAAATTATATTTTAAATAATCAAGCCATGTTTGAAACTTTCAGAGTCTAATTCTCACACTTAATAAGTAAATTTTCTCTATTGAGAGATAGCATCAACCTTGCTAAGGCGTCGTAGATGTCTCTCTGCATGACTGTAGTTACTTTGAAGAAAGGTGTGAAGGAGATCCCAGGCTACCTCTAATCCCATGGTTCTCCCTCCCATGCAAAGAAGATTAATATGATCATCTTCGACTCCCTGTTTCGCGGAAAAATGATTTTCAATAAGTGCAGCACGAACCCCTTTGACTTTGTTAGCACAGACAGTGACTCCAACGCCACTTCCACAAAGAGCAATACCTCGATCAATCACTCCTTTTGAGAGAGCATTCGATAATGGAATGATATAATCAGGGTAATCATCATCTGGAACGAGTGCAGGAGCACCAAAATCTGTTACGCAATATCCCAAGAACTGAAGTCGTTTTACTAACTCTTCTTTGAGCTCAAAACCACCGTGATCTGAGGCGATACCAACGGTTCGTGGATGTTTTTTCCAAATGGAGAGATCTAAAGAGCCTAAAGCTGCTGCATCTGCAAATAGAGTTGCTTGATTTTGCTGAACTATTCCCCCAGGAATAGAGGCATCACGATTTAAAAGGTGAGATAGAGCTTCGGTTTTTTCTTTTCCTGTCACAACCCAGAGAATTTTTCGAGAACGATTCAAGATGGGATATGTTAAGGTCATCCGTTTATGATTTTGATAAACCCCAGTAATGGCCACATCTCGATCAATGACATTTAAAACAGTATCTCTAGGAATGAGTGAGGCAGTATGGCCATCTGGTCCAAGTCCAAGATGAACTAAATCAAAAAGGGCAGGGAACCCAGTAGTGCTTTCTATGAGATGAGCATATTTTTTCGCAGCAGCTTCAGAATCGATCTCTTCGACAGGCATTGCAACTATTTGTTCAGGAGGCAACGGAACGTGGCTTAAAAGACTTTCTTGAAGATGCGTTAAGTTTCTATCTGCTGATCCGCTAGGTGCAATGCGTTCATCGACTTGAAATATATGGACATTTTTCCATGGTACCTCCTCTTTAATGAGATTGCTCAGCATGATCCATGGAGTCTTACCCCCGCTCACTGCCATCACAAAACGACCTCGCTCAGCGACTGCTGCACGAGCCGTAGCAGCAATAAAACAAGCTGCCTCACGAGCCACAGTAATATCATCAGGAAAAACTTCAATATTCATGTCAAGGATTTAAAAGTGAGAAATTTGACTATACTATGCATCATGAGTAATTGGAGTGATGACCATGGTTGTAACGGAAATAGTAAAGGTCTACTGAGGATTATGCCATCCTTCCTTTGGAAGAAGGTGCGCATCTGTTTCTTGGGGTCCCCATGTATGAATTTCGTAGGGATAGAGAGTTGTATTTGCTTTGATTATCGGGTCAACAATGCGCCATGCCTCCTCTACATAGTCTTCACGAGCAAATAGAGTTGGATCGCCTGCAAGAGCATCAGTTAAGACGCGCTCGTAAGCAGTCATTTCAATAGAATCTGGATGATGGGTCGTAAGAAGTTCAACAGGATGGCATTCAGTTTCATTGTCAGGATTAACGGAATTCAAACCGATAGCAATCATCACTTTTGGGCTAATCCGAATACGAATATGATTTTGTCCCACCTGGTAATTCGTATAAAAGGGACTTGCAGGCTTTAATTTAATGAATATTTCAGTGCATTCTACCGGAAGATTTTTGCCTGCTCTCAAAAAAATAGGGACTCCCTGCCATCGTGGGGAATTCACCTCGAGTTGCAATGCTGCAAATGTTTCTGTTCTTGAGTCGCTACCAACACCTGGTTCTTGGAGATAGCCATTAAATTGACCTCGTACAATATTTTTCTCTGTTAGTGCTGGTATTGCCTTAAGAACTTTTACTTTTTCATCTCGAATCGATTCGCTATCGAGAGCTTTAGGTTTTTCCATGAGAATGTTAGTAAGCAGCTGGAAAAGATGATTCTCCATGACATCACGTATTGTTCCCGTTTTATCGTAAAAGTTCCCCCTTCCTTGGACACCGAAATCTTCGGCCATTGTAATTTGAATACTTTCAATATAATCACGACTCCAGAGAGCTTCAGGGATCATATTTGTAAATCTGAAAAAAAGCATATTATGCACTACTGGTTTTCCCAAATAATGATCAATTCGAAAAATACGTGATTCATCAAATGTATTTAGTAAAATAGTATTTAATTTTTTTGCTGATTCAAGATCTGTGCCAAAAGGTTTCTCTATAACAACACGTGCATTAGCTCCAGCACACCCCGAAGAACTCAGCTTCTCAACAACAAGTCCAAAAAGGAGAGGTGGAATAGCTAAATAGTGAGCTGGATGTGTCGAAGTTCCTAGTTCTTGACGCAGCAAATCATAGGTCGAATCGTCATTATAATCGCCATCTACATAACGAAGAAGGCTTGAAAGTTTTTTCCACGCATCAGGATCGAGACCTCCATGCTTCTCAAGACTATCCTGAGCTCGTGCTTTGAGTTGTTCTAGGTTCCATCCTGCTTTGGCAACGCCAATAATTGGGAGATCTAGATGACCTCTCTTGACCATTGCTTGAAGTGATGGAAATATTTTTTTATAGGCGAGATCACCTGTCGCACCAAAAAAGACTAAGGCATCAGAGTGTTGATTTTTCATAAATAGTTTTTAAAATTCAAAAGCTAAAAAAACCTCACAGGTATACCTGGAATTATTCCTTCCCGTGAGTCCAATTACTTATTAATCTTTTTTTTCAAGATGTCCTCCAAAGCCAAAGCGCATTGCAGAGAGAATTTTGTTTTGGAAGTCGGCTTCTCCACGTGAACTAAAACGTTCATAAAGTGCAGTTGTGAGAACTGGTGCTGGCGTTCCCTCATCAATGGCAGCTTTAATTGTCCAACGCCCTTCTCCGGAGTCAGAAACACGACCTGCAAACTTACTGAGGGCAGGATCTTGAGCAAAGGCATCAGCGGTTAGGTCGAGTAACCACGAGGCGATCACACTTCCACGACGCCATACCTCAGATATTTCAGGAAGATCCATATCGTATTGATAGTGCTCGGGATCACGGAGTGGTGTCGTTTCTGCATCAATATCATGCGTTTTTTTCCCGACATTAGAGTTTTTAATAATGCTCAAACCTTCTGCATAAGCAGCCATAATGGCATATTCAATGCCGTTATGAACCATCTTCACAAAATGACCAGCTCCATTAGGTCCACAATGGAGATATCCTTGCTCTGCTGTTCCTTTATTGAGAGGGCGACCCTTGGTCCTTGGAATATCACCAGCACCAGGAGCTAATGTTGCAAAAATAGGATCCAAATATTGAACAATAGGCTTTTCTCCTCCAATCATCATGCAGTAACCGCGTTCCAAACCCCAGACTCCGCCGCTGGTGCCGACATCCACATAGTGAATCTCTTTTGAAGAGAGTTCGCTAGCACGACGAATGTCATCAATGTAGTAAGAATTGCCTCCATCAATGATAATGTCATCTTTACTGAGGTGAGGTATTAATTCTGCAATCGTCTCATCAACCACAGCTGCTGGAACCATTAGCCAAATCGCGCGTGGGCTGTTTAATTTTGAAACCATATCAGCTAAGGAGGTGGCCCCAGCTGCTCCCTCTTTGCTCAGTTCTGCAACGGCCTCCGCAGAGCTATCAAAGACAACAGAGTGATGACCATTGCGAAGAAGACGGCGGACCATGTTAGCCCCCATCCGACCAAGTCCGACCATGCCTAGTTGCATTGTTGTTTTAGGATTATTCATATTGTGAGATGTAGCGGTTTTTAGTTTAGGATGTTAGTGATGTGGAGAGCTGTTCCATAGCTCTAGTAATTCCAAGAGGAGATTTAAAAATAGAAGTGCCAGCGACAAAAACAGTAGCTCCTGCTTGATGAGCCATTAGAATAGTTGTGGCATCGATTCCTCCATCAACTTCGATTTCAGCATGGAGACTCTGATGGTGAAGCATAGCTTGGACCTGGGTGATCTTAGGGAGGGTGAGTGGTAAAAAATGCTGACTTCCAAAACCAGGATTGACCGTCATGATGAGCACCAAATCTAGTTCAGGGAGTATTGTTTCTAAAAGTGAGGCAGGGGTGGCTGGATTAATGGCTACGCCAATTTTTTTCCCCAATAACTTTGCTTTCTGAACGGTGCGATGCAGGTTATTATTTCCTTCGTAATGAATAATAAAAGTGTCAGCTCCTGCTGCTGCGAATTCTTCTAAGAAGAGGTCTGGATTAGTGATCATCAAATGTACCTCAAAAGGGAGTTTTGTAACAGGCCGTAACGATCGCACAATCGGTTCTCCCATCGAAAGATTGGGGACAAAATGCCCATCCATGACATCAATATGGATACGGTCGGCTCCTGCCTCTACAACAGCTTTAACCTGATTTCCCAAATTCGCAAAATCAGCAGCTAGAATCGATGGAGCAAGTTTATTACTCATGAGAGCTGATTTTTTTTTCTCGATAAAGTGAGATGAGATGGTTTGTAGAACTATCGTGTTTTAAAATAGGAGTAGTTGGACCATCTAATTCTGGAATAATTTTTTGTGCTAAAATCTTACCAAGTTCAACTCCCCATTGATCGAAAGAATCGATACCCCAAATAGCCCCCTGAGTGAAGACATTATGTTCATAGAGGGCAACTAATTTTCCAAGTGTCTCTGGAGTAAGTAAGTCGGCAAGAAGTATGTTGGAAGGTCGATTTCCTTCGAAAACGCGATGAGGTACGAGAGCATCAGGAGTTCCCTCTGCTTGAACTTGTTCTTTGGTTTTTCCAAAAGCGAGTGCTTCTGCCTGAGCAAAAACGTTAGAAACCAAAAGATCATGGTGCCTACCAAGAGGGTTGAGTGATTTGTAAAAAGTGATAAAGTCGCACGGGATCAACCTGGTTCCTTGATGGATCAATTGATAAAAAGAATGTTGACCGTTTGTCCCTGGTTCACCCCAATAGATCGGTCCTGTTTGGGTATCAACTTTCTTTCCATCCAAGGTAACATGCTTTCCATTGCTTTCCATGGTCAGTTGTTGCAAGTAAGCTGGAAAGCGTTTCAAGTATTGATCATAGGGAAGAACAGCTACTGTCTGGGCATCAAAAAAATCGTTGTACCAGATGGAAAGGAGTCCCAAGATCACTGGAAGGTTTTTCTCAAAAGGAGCTGTGCGAAAATGCTCATCTATTTCATGAAAACCAGCGAGCATCGCATTGAAGTGTTTAGGTCCAATGGCAAGCATGGTCGAAAGTCCAATAGCTGAGTCCATTGAATAACGTCCACCGACCCAATCCCAGAATCCAAACATATTTTGTGTATCGATTCCAAATGCTGCTACTTTTTCTGCATTTGTAGAAACTGCTACAAAATGTTTTGCGACTGCTTTCTGATCATCTCCAAAGCCTCTTACTAGCCAATCACGAGCACTATGAGCATTATTCAAGGTTTCTAAAGTTCCAAAAGTTTTAGAAGAGACAATAAAAAGCGTTTCTGAGGGATCAAGATCCCGGGTTGCTTCTACAAAATCTGTACTATCAACATTAGAAACAAAACGAAATGTCATAGAGCGCTCGCTGTAGTAACGAAGGGCCTCATAAGCCATCACTGGTCCAAGATCGGATCCACCAATCCCAATATTAATGATATTTTTAATCCGTTTTCCACTATAGCCCTTCCACTCACCTGAGCGAACGCTGTCTGCAAAAGAAGCCATTTTTTCAAGGACTTCGTGGACTTTAGGAACAACATCTTCCCCATCTACAATAATTTTTTCATTTTTTGGTGTGCGAAGAGCAACGTGAAGAACCGATCGATTTTCAGAAATATTAATCTTATCACCGCGAAACATCGAATCAATCCGTTCACGTAAACCTGATTCCTCTGCCAACTTTAGAAGGAGTTCTAATGTCTTTTCTGTAATCCTATTTTTAGAAAAATCGAGAAAAAGGCCTGCTGCATTTAAGTTCATTTTTTCTCCTCGCTGTGGATCTTCAGCAAAAAGCTCTTTTATATTTTTTTCATCAAATAACGACCGATGTGCCTTGAGTGCTTTCCAAGAAGGACGTTCTGAGAGTTGAGATACTTGTAATGGCATAATTGGTTTTTTTTGAGTGCAATTTAAGTACTGATTTTCATTTTATAATCATACCGTGAATAATAACGGTGAATTTTTTGATTTATTCGTATCTCAAGCAGGAATTTCTCTGCTCCTTTGTGGTATTTTGTTAGCTGCTATTTTTGAATTCAATGATTTTAAAAATAGTTTTTACAAAAAATTACTTTTTTTTGAGGGCTAATGTTTTAACGGGTGTTTTTTTGGAGGAATTCTTTTGTTTTTTTTGACTTGGTGGTTTAGGAATCGCTCTTAGTTTACCTGGAAAATGTTCCCAAAGACGAAAACCTCCGATGAAGGCGTTTGAATTTGAAGCAATCGTACATTCTGTTGGGATGACTGTAAGTTGTTGTGCATTTCCTCCTCCAAGGACAACTTTTTCGGGCTGTAAAGCTGCTTTTAAGATTTCAACAACATGAATTACTTCCTTTTGCCATTTCTCTTTACCATATTTTTTAAAACCATGAAGACCTACATAATCTTCAAAAGTTTTTCGCTTGTAAGGAAGGTGGGCTAATTCCATTGGAATAATCACACCATCATCAACCATGGTGGAGCCTAATCCAGTCCCCAAACCTAAGAAAAGCATTCGGCCTCCATTATAGTCCCCAAGAGCCTGCATTGCTGCATCATTAATGAGGCGCACGGGACATTTAAATGCCTTTTCATAATCAAAACGAACCCAACCTGCTCCAAGGTTAACCGGCTCTTTGAGTGGCTTTCCATCTTTTGATACTGGCATAGGACAACCAATGGAAACAACATCATAGTGCCAGCCCGCTGCGAGTTGCTTGACCCCTTCAACCATCATTTGAGGAGTCATGGTAGGACCTGAGAGTAATTTTCTCTCTTCTTTGCTGCCTGTAGCTCTAATTTTTACTTTGCTTCCACCAACATCAATGACGAGAATTGATAATTTGACGTGTTCCATTTTTTAAAATGAGAGAGTGTTAGGATGCTATGCGGTTAATGAGGTGCTCTTAGAGTCAATGATAGCCATTAAATCTTTCCATGAAGTTACAAAGGAATCAGCTCCTTCTTTTTGAAGTGTTTCTCCAAGCTCTTGAAGATTAATTCCTGACTTGGAGATTTCTGAAAGAATATGAGACGAATTACCTCCATTGGCAGTTAGCATGCCATCAACCTGACCGTGGTCTCCAAATGCCAAAAGTGTTTTTTCCGGCATCGTGTTCACAGTATATGGTGCTGCTAAACCTTGGATATAGAGTGTATCGGAAGCTTTAGGGTCTTTTGTTCCTGTGCTAGCTAAAAGAAGTCTTTGTGCAGAGGCTCCAGAATTAAGGATCTTGAGATAGCGAGGTGATTGAATCAGCTTGCAATAGGCTTCATAACTTTGACCTCCAACAGCAATACCAAGTTGATCTTTAAGTGAATCAGGTACTTTAGAAGCCACTGCCACATCCCAACGGCTAATAAAGAGGGAGGCTACAGAATGAACCTTTGGATTTAATCCTGCTGCAATGCGTCGTTCAATGGCTCGAAGATAGGCTTCAGCAGCAGCTAAGTAATGCTCACAGGAAAAGAGGAGTGTTACATTGATCGGAATTCCTGAAAAAAGTGATTCCTCAATTGCTGGAAGACCTTCTTTTGTCCCAGGGATTTTAATAAAAAGATTGGGGCGTTCTGCACGACGATGGAGCTCTTGAGCAACTTTAATTGTTGTCTGCGTATCATAAGCTAGCAGTGGAGAGACCTCAAGTGATACCCAGCCATCAACTCCATTAGTACGATCGTAGATAGGTCGAAACAGATCAGCCGCAGCAGTAATATCCTCTAAGGCTAAATCAAAAAAGAGCCCTTCACCAGTACGGCCTTTTTGAATCCCTTCCTTAATTGCTTGATCATATGAAAAACTATTTTTAATAGCATGATTAAAAATTGTTGGGTTGGAGGTTAATCCTGTCACTGAAAGTTCTTCAATATACTTTTTAAGCGTTCCATTATTAAGCAAATCGCGCGTGATATTATCAAGCCAGAGGCTTTGGCCCAGATCGTGGAGTTGTTGTGTCGCTTTCATAGTGAGTAAAGAACTTGGTAGAAGCTAATAATTTTTACACAATAAATGTGGTTTTCCTTTAAAACGCTAGCGAAATCAGATTTGCTCTGCAATCTTTGATTTTAGAAATTAAAAAATATTTGCACCTTAATGAAATTTTATTCATAACCAAATCACTATGAAGCAAAATAAAAAATCACTCTCTCAAAAAATTGCTGGTGCCACTTCTAGGCTTAGTAAAAAGGTTTCAGCACGTACAAAAAAACCACTTTCAGAAAAAAAAATAAAGAAGCCTGCTGTGTCGATGGAGCTCTCTCACGATTCTATAGCTCTTCGTGCTTACTACATTAGTGAGCGTCGTCGGGAGTTGTGTTGGTATGGAGATGAGCAAACAGATTGGATAGAAGCTGAAAAGCAACTTTTGGCCGAGGCTTTTGAAAAATAGATGAACGACTTATACTCAGTGGGATTTTTTAGACTTCTTTGGCAAAAAAATTACAAAAATAAATAATTCTACTTTCTTATTGCGCTTCAATTAAAGTTAGTAAGAATTCCCCCCTTTGCTAATGATAGTCCTTAAGTACTTTATTCCTTTTTTTGTATTGTTTTCTATTGCTAGAGACGATTTGCAAGCTCAGGAACTAAAAGCTTCTCCGCTTATCTCCTATGTTTCTGTAGAAAAATATTGTTCATTTCTGAACGCACTTGCTGCTTCCGATGAGTGCCATCTCTATTCAAGTGAGATGGAGAATGATCAAATCACACGTCTTGGAAGGCCCGGTTTTTATACTTACTATTATTCTAAAAAAAAGGCTTTAGCTCCTATCTCTGATATTACTGGGAATGCTGCTCTCTTATTTTGTATTTGGGCAGAGAGTGGGGCTCCTTCCCAAATTCCTTCGATTGATTCAATGGAGCATGGTGCTGATGAGCTGGGAGAAAACAATCTCGTTACGGTAAACCAAGATACAACTCATCTTCTCATTTCA
This sequence comes from Chthoniobacterales bacterium, assembly GCA_021733705.1. Classification (GTDB taxonomy): domain Bacteria; phylum Verrucomicrobiota; class Verrucomicrobiia; order Chthoniobacterales; family UBA6821; genus CAIWMF01. The sequence continues at coordinate 4,680 of JAIPKF010000014.1, read as the reverse complement.
GAGGAGAATAAGTCTCATCTCAAAGAAGGTGATTATGGGTCCTGCAAGATGAGTTTCTGGGGTTCTCCTAAAATAGTTGAATCTTTTTCGAAGTCACTTCCTGTGTTTAATGGCGCTATTGAGAGAGAATATTGCGATCCCAGATTGCAATCAAATATTATCGGATGTGCTCTTAAGGAGTTTGAGTACGACGCTGTAGGTGCTGATTTTTTCTCTCATGATCATGAGCAATGGTTAGGTGCTGTATCACTCCTATCACTAGTGGCCTTTGGAGCCATTTATTGTTCAGGGAGATCCTTTCATTGCAATAATAGAGCAGATCATGTCGAGCATTCGGCTAGTAAGGATGAAGCTAGTAAGGATATTTGCTCCCACCCTACTGGTACTTTAAATGTTTCTTTTGGAAAAATTTCTCTTTTGGAATCTATTGTTAATGATAACTCCATTTCTCAAGAGGATTTTCCTGCGAATCATCGTTATTCATCGTACAAAGATATTACAGGGCTTCAGGATACGCTTCAAAGAATCCACGAGAACTTTTTGCTCCATGGTTCCCTCAATCCTGTTGATGGTGCAAAAATTGCAGCCGAAAACGCCTCTCTTCTTCGAGCCAGAGCCAATGCAATAAATCAAAGGATACTCCAAGGAGAGAGGGAAAAAGAATTCGCAAGATCAAAAGATCATATTTTTATAGACCAACAGATCTCAATTTTAAAAAAAATCGCAGACCGATCAATGCGAGCCTCTGAAGCTTATTCTGCCATCTCATGGATTGATAAAGAAACGCCTGAGCGGTGTAAGGATTTCCAAAATGAACTGCTCAAGAAGTCGATTGATATTCAAGCAGCTCGAGGAAGTCTTAAATATATTTTTCGCGATTTAAGTTTGCTTCATCAACAGGCAATTAGAGAGTCGTTTGATAAAATCTTTATTCATACTGGCCCTATTGCTCCTTGTAAAAACCTGATAAATACTGCGTCAGCTTCGAATTGCTCCTCGGGTAGCATAAAAGATTCAGCCCTTGTTGAAGATGATCGCCTTTCTCCTTTGCAGCATTCTTCGCTGCGCCTCGCGACCAATCAGTCTCAAATATGCGGGTTAAAAGATTTTCAATTATTTGTTGAGAAAGAGAGGGGGTTGAGTAGGAATAGCTGGACCAGCTTTTACTATCAGCGCAATCCTCTTTTGAATACGTTTGCTTGGCGTACATTTGCTTCTTTTATTACCGCATTAAAATCCCAGGTTTTTTTTACAGATCACGTCTCTCCGGCTGCATCAATAGCAATGAATTATACCGTGATGACCGTAGGTGATTATACAAGTTGCTATCGGCAATTTCCATTAGACCAAGAAGAGGCCTCGCTTGCAGACTCTGATTCAAGCGCTTCTCAAAGCACTTTTTCATCTATGATGGGCGAATTTTATACTCGGGTTCGTTCGGGAGAATATTTTAGGAGCCCTGTTTTCTATTCTATGATTTGGAATTTTTATCGTACTGTTTTTTCGGTGACTAGAAATTATCCTGGTAATTTTTTTCATGATCACTTCTCTGCATTTATTGGAGCTGCATGGGTGACCGAATGTGTTGATGATCTTACCCGCGGATGGCGCCAGCATCAAGAGGGTGCTCAAGAAAGAAATAGCATCTTACAGATAGGAAGCCCCCATGAAGAGGGTAACAAAGGAGAGGTTTCAAAAAGAGAGGACGCAGATCGTTTGATGGAGCAAGCATTGTCATTACAAGGATCTCATGGTGTAGTATTAAAAAATGATCTGCTCACTCCTGCTGCGAAGAGATATTTTTCTTTTCACAGCGATGATAGTCCTATTTTCCGGTCCTCTACGAAGGATCCATCTAGCTTTCCGGATTCCGTAGAAAATCAGCATGAAATATGCGGGCTAGTTAGTATCGATGAACTCTTTCTACAACTTAATCGCGATGCATTAGTGAATTCTAACAAGAGAATAGTCGGTAATGATGTCACAGTAAGTTTTCAAAACGAGGAGGCTCCTATTCATGATGAAGAACGAGGCTCCTTCAGTAGGGGGATCAATTTAGTACGGTTAGGGATTTATAAAAAATTTGGAATCGGTGCAATTCAACGGTTTGACAACCAGTTTCAAATTAAGATCAGGGCTCAAAATCCATTGATGATTAATGAGCTTCAAACATTTTTTATATCTCAAAAAGAGAAATTCAAAGAGAGCTATTTTATCTCCCCTGTTTCGCGATTCAATGAGCAAGAAGAGATACCTCAAGAAATGGCTCACTGGATTATTAAATCAAGCGGCAGGAAGATACATTTCAATCCCTTTTATCATGAGGAATTTTTGGATGCAATTAATGATGAAAACGAAACCTTAGAGGGTATTTCTGAAGCAAGAGAGTCCCTTCACAATATTTTCAAGGATCTAAAACCTTTTCATCAGCGTGATATCATTACCAACTTTAATGCTCGATTTACTCCATCTGGAAAAACGTATTGGAGGTCTTTTATAGATCCCTCCTGGAAAGAAGAACCATTAACTGTTGAGGTATTTCGATCTTTTATTAACGAGCAACGGGAGCAAGGTCAGCAAAGGTGGACAAAAATATATTATGATTTTATCAGTAACCCATACTTATGTAGCGGGCTGTGGAATACATGCACCGTGACATCTGCAGCTGTGCGTATCTACTTTTTTTCTCATAATCTTGCGGTCTCAACCATCATTGTGATGGCAGTGAATATTCCTGGAGATCTCACTGGTCGCTATCGCCAGATACCACGTGAGTAGGAGTAGTCAATTGATTTGAAAACGTGATTGATGGCTTTCCGCAGGTGATTGGGATGAAATATTTGGATTAAATTTACACCTTATAATAAGTGAGAGGAATTGAAAACGTTTATAGTGATGAGTAGGAGCTGCTGAATCTATTTTTCCCAAAGGAAATTCTCCAAACGAAGTTTGCTAATTTTTTCCTCTGCCTCATGAGCACGAGGGCCCCCTTCAGAAACAATTTGTTGATAAAGTCGAATCGCTTCGCTCCATTGTTTTCTTGATTCTAACAATCGAGCTGCTTCAAAAGCTGCTTTATCATGCCAGAGGAGCTCTGGTTCTTGGTTTAGGGGAGTCTTTAGGGCCTCATAATAGGCTGCAAGTGCAGAATCGACATCACCTAATTTTTCATCAGTCAATCCGATTTTACAAAGCGCCTGATTGCGCCAGTAGGGAGTAATGTTGGGTTCATCGGCTAGTCGACGCCAGACGTTGATTGCTGCTTCATAATTAGCACGATCTTTGATTCCCAGTCCATTGAGCGTGTCTCCTTTAGCCATCTGTGCTGTATTTCGTATTTGAGGAGAGGGTTCCTGTGATGCCAAAATCTGATCGTAAATAGCAATCGCTTCTAGTGGCAATGCTTGTGCATTTTTTAATGCAGCCTGATCTAATCTTGCTTGCCAAACATCAGCTCCAGCATGAGAGCTTTGAGCAACTTGTTCTAAAAGCATCAAAGCATCATCAATCGACTTAGGATCCATACTGCGTGATGCTGCTTGGGCAGCTAAAAAAAGGGCTTGCCTTCCCAGTTCAGAGGAGGGTTCCAATTTTCCAACCGTTTCTAGTTCTAAGCGTGCTTCCCGGACATTGCCATAGGCCAGCAAGGCTTCACCCAGCTTCATCCTCACTTCATTGGAGAAAGGGGACTGAGGGTAGATCTCTAGGAAATGACGTGCCGCTTTGATCACTGAAAGTGCACTTTGACGTGTTCCTTGATCTGTAGAAAGAACGGCCAGATACGCTTCATGTTCATGAGTATTCTGGTCGTGTCCATTTTTAAGCGGAGTCGAAGAATTCTGAGTGTCAGGGGAGATCTGTAGGAGTGATTGATTGTACAAGGCATCCTCAGAGAGATGTGGATCAAAAGAGGCCGCTTCAATAAACGCTTTTTTGGCTTGCTCCGGATGTTTCAATGCTGATTCTGCTAAACCCCTTTCAAAAGCGTAGCGGGCCCGCATTGCAGAAGGCATGTCAGGTTTCTCTGCAATATAGGAAAGGGCTCCTTGAGGATCTCCTTGCAAGAGTTTGCTCTGAGCCAGTTCTAAAGAAGCCTCATTTTCAAGGGCATGATGAGGATAGGTGGTTAAAAAAGTGGTGAACAATTCATCGGCTTTATCACGATGTCCAAGACGTTCCATGGTTCGTGCGTAGGGAAGTAGTGCATAGGAGGCACGCACCGATTGGGAGGTATCTTTGGACCACTTTTGAAAAAGGTTAATGTCATTGTTATTTTGCAGAATATAGAGCTGTTCTAATTGAGCCATCAATTCTGGTACCCGTGGAGAACCTGGATTCTCTTGCAAATATTTTTCTAAAATTAATTGTGCCTCGGCTGGTTTATTGAGAGAAATATCGCAATGAACGATTCCTGAAATAGCAGCGGAGGAGGTCCAAGGATCTATTGCCCCCACCTTGGAAAATCGTCTTAGAGCTTCAGTATTGTCTCCTTGTTGCGCTGCGCATAGAGCAAAAAGATAGGCCAGACGTGGTTGCTCTGAAAGAGTCTGTGGTGAGATGGTTTTGAAGAGTTGTTCAACATCACTATTTTTTTGAAGGGCTAGCAAAGTTGCTGTTCGTTCTTGTAAGGATAGGGAGGCCATAGGGCCATTTGGAGTAATTGTATCAAGCACCGATAAT
>JAIPKF010000013.1 GCA_021733705.1 Chthoniobacterales bacterium | reverse complement strand
AGTCTTCATGGTACCAAAGTAGTTCAACCTGATTTTTCTGTAACATATCATTCTTATTTTTAGGTTGGACGACCTATTGCAGGAAATAGATACTCATTTAATTACGGTTTATGAGAGCTTAAAAAATTCTTACTCAAAGAAAATGGAAGTAAATTTACATTCTGTAGACAGCACTAGAGAGCAGATAACAGGTGACCAAAATCTCCCTACATCGAAGGGAGAAGTACCAGTTGTTGGAAAATTGGGAAATTCAACGGTAAAACAGCAATCGGCTTCTTTAAGGCCTCGCACTCTACTTCCAGAACGTTCCATATTACCTCAAAACTATATAGGAACTAATTTCTTACTAGAAAGCGAAAAGTCAGCAGCTATCAAAAGCATTCAGCAACTATCTCAGATGAAGCAAATAAGATCCCTTCAAAGAGGTTTTTCTGCAGCAGTAAGTTTTGATGTAGAACAAAAAGCAAAAGCGGATATTAGCCGAATAGAACAAGAGTTTCCCTATAAGACCGGTTTAGCAAAGTTAGAGATTGAGTTGAGTTGTTTGGAACAGCAAAAAAAAATATGTTCTACAATCCTAAATCAACGCAGAGAGGAGGCCAAACTCTTTGAAAATATTGATCCACATCTACAAAAGATCCAATTAAGTGAAGATAAGATTAATGCTGCTTATCAACTAAAAGAACAAGCTCTATCATCATTCAGTAATAAAAGCTCTAGAGCTACAGATCCCTTTATAGCTATTGAACTTTCGTTTGTTGCAGATGCTATTGTTATTTCGGCTCTTAACAAGGATGCCGATTTTTTTATTAATAAAGCTACTTCTCATTTAGAGGAGGCTGAAAAGTCAGTAAAATCAGTTCAACAAAAGGAATTAAACAATAAATTTTCATCAAGCAGATTGGTATCCCCTCTTCAGAAAATGCTTACTCAAAAAAGAGCAGATTTTTTACTTGCAGAGGCCCTCTCACCATTAACAGCTGAAAATGAAGCTAAGAAAAATGCCACAAGTTTGAGTGGTGAGGTCACAGAACTCCTTGATGCAATTGAGTTCAGTAAACGACAGTTAAACACAGTAAGGTCTCAAGACAGGAGTGAATTAGGTTTAAATATTGAAAACCTCGAGTCGCTTTATTTAGCTACATCAACTGCTGTAAGAGCCTATGAACATCTTGCTAATGAGTATTCTTGTAAAACAAAAGACACATCTCATTGGAATGATTCAGTGAAAGAGCTTTGCAATACTATATTAAAAAATGAGGCTGCGATTGATAATGGTTTTAGACACATGACAGAAGCAGAGAAGAGTATTATGAAATCTCTTTATGGATTAGTAGAAATGCCGACAATCACAAAAGACTCTTCAATCAAAGCGTATGATCTTCATTTTGTATCACAATTAGATCAATTCACTTCAGAGGAGGATCATTATCTTATCCTTGGTAGTAAAGGTCAGATCAAAATAGCTCCTCCTACTAGTGAAGATTTTTCAGATACAATTCGGAAGGAGTTTACCTACGGAATCAATCTTGTGCGATTATCCTTGTTTAGAAATTTTGGGGCTCAAGGAGTGAAAGATTTTGACAAAAAATTCCATGATGCCATTAAAGCGGACAATCCCATTACTATAGGCGACCTGAAACAATTTGTTAATAAAGCAAATGAAAAAGATGCAACAAGCTTTTATCTCTCTTCAGAAAATGCTGTAAGCCAGCTGCAATCTGAAATTCAATACAGTCTCGAAGATACAGCAACCACACGATCAAAAGAGACTCCTTCGAATCCCAATGATGAAAAAATCATAAAATCAGAAGGTATCACTTTTAATCCTTTTTTAGATGATCAAGAATTTCCTCCACTGCAAGTCGATCAGGAAGAGATGACCCGACAGGGAATTAAGACTACAAAGAAAGCTCTTAAATCTCTTCTTAACGTTGATGATCCAATAACACTAAAAACAATCCTGGATGATTTTGAGCAAAGGTTTGTGAATGATAAAACCCCTTTAACATTGGGAGCTCTCAAAGCTTTTCAGGCAGAGCCTCATTATCAAAAATATTTTACTGTTTCGAGTCCAGTAAAACATAACATCATCTGGCATAGTTTTACTGCAGGTATCAGTGGTTTAAGAAACACCCAATGGTTTTTACATGCTGGAGTATGGCCTGCTGTTTTAATCAGCCTTACTATTGGTACTTTTGGTGATCTCACTGGAAGGTGGCGCCAGCTTGAAGATAACGCAGAGAAAAAATAAGAGCAATAAGTGAAGCCAAATCATCGGGCTTGCAGCGTCATGCTATTTCAGTTCAGTTTTTTTAATATCCCTCACCAATGTCCTACCAAAAAACCATTCCTCTCTATCCCAACAGACCTCTTTTAGAAATATCAGACTTAAAAATTGGTTTTTCCAGTAATGATGGAGTGGTTCCTGCAGTCGCTGGAATCTCTTTTTCTTTAAACAAGGGAAATACATTAGCCATTGTCGGAGAAAGCGGAAGTGGAAAAAGTGTCACGGCACTTTCTATTACAAAACTCCTCCCTTCTCCACCCGTTGTCTATCAAGGGGGCAGTATTCTTTTTGAAGGAGTTGATCTTCTTTCACTCTCCAAGGAAAATTTGAGAAAATATCGTTGGGGGCGTATCGCCTATGTATTTCAAGAGGTCTCTAGATCCCTGAATCCTGTTTACTCAATTCGAAGTCAAATGGCTGAGACATTGAAACTACATCGTCCTGATATTCATGATCGTGATGCAGAAATTCTACGTTGGTTAGAGATTGTTGGTATCACTCGACCCCAAGAGCGTCTTCATTCTTATCCACATCAACTGAGCGGAGGAATGCAACAGCGGATCATGATTGCCATGGCTCTTTGTGCCCAACCAGATCTTCTTATTGCAGATGAACCGACCACAGCCCTTGATGTAACAATTCAAGCTCAGATTTTGACAAAATTACGTGAACTCCAGCAGGAGCTTGGAATGGCATTGATCTTAATTACCCATAATTTTGCTATTATTCGAGGCCTAGCACATCAGGTTGCTGTCATGTACCAAGGCCGTATTGTGGAATATGGAGAAACAGAACAGATCCTAAATCACCCACAGCATCCTTACACAAAGGCCCTCATTACGTGCATACCTCGACTTGAAAATAATTTAAAACGTCTTCCAACAATTAGCGATTCTTTAGGAAAATAATATTCCTGTGAAATCCGTATCTCACCCTCCTGATATTTCCATTGTTATCCCAGCATTGAATGAGGCACTTCGGCTTCCTAAAACCATTCTTCTTCTTCAAGAATTTTTAACAACATTCCCTCATCGTGTAGAAATGATTCCAGTAATCCAAGGAGAGGATCTCACTGCGAATCTCATCAGTAAGATAGCTTTGTCAGATCAACGTTTGCGCCCTATTTATCAAACCAATGGAAAGGGGAAAGGAAATGCTGTACGTCAAGGTGTGGCTGCATCTCAAGGAAAAATCATTCTTTTTATGGATGCTGATCTGAGCGTTCCTCTTTCTTCTCTGGATAAGCTCGTAGTAGAATTTATAGAGAATCCTAACATTGATATCTTAATTGGAAGTCGACTTCATCCTCAAAGTCACATCATTACCCCTCAACCATGGAGAAGGTATTTTTTGGGAAGATTTTTTAATCTAATCTTAAAGCTCATGGGCCTCACAAAGCTCGATGATACTCAATGTGGCTGCAAATTATTTCGTCATGATGTTGCTAAAAAAATCTTTCCCCAAGGGAAGGTAGGGGGCTTTGGCTTTGACGTAGAATTACTTCTCATTGCAGAGCATTTTGGATATAAAATTAAAGAAGCACCTGTGGAATGGGGGAACGAAAAAAATTCTCGTTTTAGAATGTTTTGGGATGGACTTACAACCCTTCGGGAAATTTGGTGCTTAAAAAACACTCAATTCTTATCTCATGAAATTTAAAAAAACCTTCTTTTTGTCGCTCTATGGAGCTTGGAGTATTCTTCTTATCCAAGAATCTGGTTTTTCGAAGCCAGCTTCTCAAAACGAATTTCGTGGTGCATGGGTTCCTACTATTGTGAATTTGAGTTTTCCATCACGTATGGGACTCTCGGCTCAACAGCAAAAAAAAGAGATCATAGCTCTGCTTGAAACAGCTCGTGCTGCACGACTCAATGCTCTTTTTTTTCAAGTACGCCCCGAAGCAGATGCCTTTTATAACTCACCTAGTGAGCCATGGAGCCGCTACTTAACTGGAAAGCAAGGTCTTTCCCCAGGATTTGATCCACTACAATTCTTCATTGAGGAAGGGCATCGGCGTGGCATTGCTATCCATGCTTGGTTGAATCCTTACCGAGCTTCTATTAACTCTTCTCACCCTTGTGCATTAAATCATGTGAGCCACAAGGCTCCTCAAATGGTTTGTAAAGTTGGTAAGATGCTTTGGCTTAATCCTGGTAACATTCAAGCACAGCACTACATTGTTTCTGTAATTCATGAAATCATCACGCACTACCAAGTCGATGGTGTTCACTTAGATGATTATTTCTATCCCTACCCTGAATTTCTAGAGGGAAGAAAGTTTCCAGATGCAGCCTCCTACAATGCCTATCGTGCCTCTGGTGGAACCCTTGGACTTGAAGATTGGCGACGCGCCTCAGTTAACTCTCTTGTTAAAAATATTAGTATTATGGTTCATCAAACAAGACCGGGACTTCTTTTTGGAATCAGTCCCTTTGGTATTTATACTAAAGGTCAACCTAGTGATGTTACTGCAGGCTTAGATCAATTTCATCAACTCTATGCCGATCCCCTTTTGTGGATGCGTGAAGGATGGGTCGACTATATGGCACCTCAACTCTATTGGCGTGATGCAGGCCCACAAAGCTTCCGATTACTTCTTCGTTGGTGGCGCTCACCCCAAGTCAATCCCCGTAACATCCCCATCTATCCTGGTATTGCTCTAGAAAATCTCACCGAGCATCATTGGCCTGTTCAAGAAATCGCCCAGCAGCTGAAAATAGAAAAAGCTGTTCCTACCAATCATCACGGATTCATCCTCTGGAATATCAAGCAGCTCAAGGATAACACAAGGGGAGTTCTCTCTTTATTTCGAAAGTCGCATTAGCCAGCATATTTCATACTGATTCGTCGCGAGGCGCCGCGAATCCCTGATGGTGACACCACCGGCGGTCGGGAGACCGCGGTGGAGACTGACTTTAGCCCGCATGTTTCATACTGCCTGAGGAGCAATTCAAGACCCATGCAGTAATGATGAGCTTTCTACAAACCGTAATAGATTTGTGTGAAATATCCGGGCTACTCTTCCTGCTCCTCTAGAAGCTCCTGAGCTTCATCTGCAGCTTCAACTTCTTCGAAGTTTTGCTCAGGTTTTGCAAAGCGACGTTTTCGTTTATTTGGTGGTAGAGGGCTTAAAATCATTCCGATAGCGCGACCTAATAGCTTGGGAGGTAAATCGACAAGAGCCATTCCTTCAAGGTCAATTTTAATTTTTTCCATCATGGCAAGCCCAAGATCCTTGTGAGCCATTTCACGACCACGAAATTGTAAATTCACTTTTACTTTATTTCCTTTTTCCAAAAATTCCTCAGCATGCCTCATTTTAGTTTCATAATCATGAGCTCCGATTTTTACACGAAACTTGACCTCTTTGACTTTAGCATGGTGCTGCTTTTTCTCTTTTTCCTGTTTGGTTAATTCGTATTTGTATTTACCAAAATCAGCAATACGACATACCGGAGGAACGGCATTAGGGGCAATTTCGATAAGATCGAGTCCATAGGATTTAGCACGTCGCAGGGCCTCGTCTGTCTTGAGAATGCCGAGCTGCTGGCCGGTGGAACCAATGATGACGCGTATTTCGCGTGCGCGAATACGTTCGTTAATGCGGATGAAATCAGGATTAATAGGCTTGAAGTGCCATTACGGCATGGTTGGTAGTGAATAAGGTGTTAAGAGTACGATGTTATAGGAAAAACAAGGACAATGACACGAAAATAAAATAACAACGTGTCATTTTATCAAGAGAGGCGTTGCTCTATCTCTTTTTTGAGACGCTCATAAAAACTCTCTTTAGTAAATGTCCCTTCATCCCCAAGGTGGCGGCTTCGAAGCGAGAGTTGACCAGCGGTCTCTTCACGTCCCCCCACAATCACCATGTAAGGAACTTTTTCGAGCTGGGCCAGGCGAATTTTAGCTCCTACTTTTTCTGAAGAAAGATCAGCTGTAGCACGAACTCCAAAACTTCTGAGTTCACTCACAATAGTCTCTGCATAATTTCTGATCTTATCGGAGATCGGCATGACACGGACTTGCTCAGGGGCAAGCCAAACAGGAAAATTCCCAGCATAATGCTCAATGAGAAATCCGATGAAACGTTCATGAGTCCCTAGAGGAGCTCGATGAATGCAAAGGGGTGTCTCTTTTTTATTTTCTGAGTTTGTATAAACCAGGCCAAAGCGAGCAGGTACTGCAAAATCTACTTGATTCGTCGCTAATGTAAATTCTCGCCCAATAGCACTCCAGACTTGAACATCAATCTTGGGGCCATAAAAAGCAGCCTCATTAGGAATCTCGACAAAATTAATACCGCTACTCACTAAGACATCACGGACTCTCTTTTCAGTTTTTTTCCAAAGTTCCGGATCATCGACAAATTTCTGACCTAACTTTGCTGGGTCATGGGTTGAGAAGCGCATCTGATAACGAGTGATCCCAAAAATATCAAAATATTTTAAGTACATCTCATTAACTGCCTGGAATTCCTGAGCAAACTGCTCTTCAGTACAATAGATATGAGCATCATTCATCTGCATGGCTCGAACCCGCATCAGACCAAGTAATTCACCTGACTGTTCATAGCGATAGCAGGTTCCATATTCTGCAAAACGAATTGGAAGGTCACGATAGCTACGAGGAAGTGCCCCAAAAAGTTTATGATGATGGGGGCAATTCATCGCTTTGAGATAATAAATATTTTTATCACCCCCGTGCTCTTCTTCAAGTTCCATGGGAGGGAACATACTCTCAGCATAGTAGGGCAAGTGGCCACTCGTTTTATAGAGTTGCTCACGGGCAATGTGTGGAGTCTTCACTCGCTCGTAGCCTGCTTGAAATTCGGTCTCCTTGGCTAATTTTTCAAGTTCTTCAATAAGGACCGTTCCTTTTGGGAGCCAGAGAGGTAGTCCAGGGCCAACATCTTCGTCAAAGGTAAAAAGCTCCAACTCTTTACCAAGCTTGCGGTGGTCTCTTTTTTTAGCTTCGTCCAGCATTTTAAAATGCTCTTCGAGCTCTTCTTGAGTTGCAAAAGCAGTACCATAAATACGTTGAAGCTGGGGATTATTTTCATCCCCTTTGTAATAGGCACTAGCCACATGAGTCAGACGAAAAGCTCCAATATTGGAGGTTTTAGCAACATGAGGACCGGCACACAGGTCGGTAAATGAACCATTACGATAGAGGGTGATCTCTTCATGAGCTGGAATACGTTCAATAATATCCAATTTAAAATGGCTTGGTAGGGAGCGCACTCCTAAACCGGCAAGCTCACCAGAGCGGCCCATTTCAAGCGCTTTCTCACGAGAGATCACCTCACGTTCAAAAGGTTGAGCTGCTTGAACAATAGCGAGCATCTCTTTTTCTAGACGCTCGAAATCTTCGGGTGTGATACGATGGGGCAAATCGACATCATAATAAAAACCGTTACTTGTCGGAGGACCAGCAGCAAATTGAGCCTCTGGCCATATCACTAAAATAGCATTAGCAAGGACATGGGCGCAGGAATGGCGAAGGGTTTCGGGTTCAGTCATAGAAAACCTTCGATGCTATCTTTTTTAGAATTGAGAAACAACGAAAAGAAGATGCTCTTTTTCTTATCTGAAATTGCTCTCCCGAATCTTGGATTAGGAATTTTTTAGATTAATATTTTTGAACCGTAGGATCGATTCTGTCTGCCCAAGCTAAAATTCCACCCTCCACATTAAAGACTTTAGTAAAGCCAGCTTGTTGTAATAATTTCACTGCTTCGGCACTTCGTCCTCCAGAGCGGCACTGAAGAAAGATTTCTGTTTCTTTATCCCATGCATTGAAATGTGCAGGCAACGTACCTAGAGGAATTAATTGAGCTCCAGGAATGTGACACATTTGATATTCGAAAGGCTCGCGCACATCGATTAATAGAGGTTGCGTAACTCCCTGGAGCTTTTGTTGGAGCTCTTCCACTGTGACAGAGGGAATAGTTGATTTCGTCGGATTCATGGAGGTAGAAGAGCATGAAATGGAATTGACATCAATCAACTCTCGAAGTGAAGGATTTTCTCCACAGAGGGGACAGTGAGGATCGTGACGGAGTTGAAATTCCCTAAACCGCATCGATAAGGCATTGACTTGAAGAAGCCTTCCTTTCAAGGAATCACCGATATTCAAAATCCATTTGAGGGTCTCTGTTGCCTGGAGTGTTCCAATAATTCCCGGAAGCACTCCGAGAACACCAGCCTCAGAGCAGCTTGGAACGCTATTTGCTGGAGGGGGCTCCGGAAAAAGGCAGCGGTAACAGGGGCCCCCTTGAGGTGTGTCAAAAAGCGTGCAATGTCCTTCAAAACGAAATATCGAGCCATAGACCAACGGTTTTTTAAGAAAAAAACTGAGGTCATTAACAAGATAGCGGGTAGAGAAATTGTCGGAGCCATCTACAATCAGATCGTAAGAAGCGGCAATAGCGATTGCATTTTTTGTAGTGAGCCTGACCTTATGGAGATCGAGCTCTACGTGTGGATTTATCGCGTGCAGTTTTTTTTGAGCACTCTCTATTTTAGAATGATGGCAATCAGGGGTCCCATGAAGAATTTGACGATGGAGATTGGAAAGATCGACCTGATCATCATCCACAAGCCCAAGACATCCAACCCCCGCTGCAGCTAGGTAAAATGCAATCGGAGAGCCAAGGCCCCCAAGACCAATACAAAGCACACGTGCCTGTTTCAATTTTTTTTGACCCTCGAGTCCGACCTCGGGCAAAAGGAGATGGCGGCTATAGCGGGTGAATTCTTCTGGATTAAAAGAGGTCATTGTTCAAAACATTTTTCGAGCGCTTTTCGATGAGGAGAAGGGATAGCAATGCTCTTCAATTCGTGAATACTAAAAGGATGTAGTGACTTTGGAATAGAACCTAATGGACGATAGAGCTCCATGGTTACACGATAACGGGTGATCGGATAGGTAATAGAAGAAAAAATCTCTCGTGGTTTTTGCAGGGAGGTGCAGTGGGGTAAAATCCAAAGTCCTTTCCAAAGAGGCCCCTGGGATTTTTCTAAATAGATTTTATTTCTACGATAATAAAAAGCACGTTGCTCTTTTTTTTTCGTAATCGCTACACGCGGTTGTTTGCGAGGTAAGCGGGAGGGCTCCTCTGCTTCACACTCGCTGGAGAGAGGACATGTTTCACAAAGCGGCTCCCCAGATTTACAGACCATGGCACCAAGATCCATGAGCGCTGAAGCAAACAGTCGTCCCTTTTTTGGAGGTAGGATATTTCGTACACTCTCTTCAATTAAAAGATGCCCTCTTTTGGTGTCAATGGGCTCAGTAATATTATTAAGTCGAGCAATGACTCGAATGATATTGGTATCGAGAACCTCCACAGGTTGATCGAAAGCAAATGCTAGTAGTGCCTTGGCAGTATAAGGTCCAATACCAGGCAGGGCCAAGAGTTGATCTAAATCTTGAGGGATTTTTCCTTCAAAATTTTTGACAACTGTTGTTGCCACGAGGTGCAAGCGTCGAGCTCGTGCATAATAACCAAGGCCTTGCCATGCCTTCAAAACAGCCTCCTCAGGAGCTTGGGCTAATATTTCTAGTGTGGGAAAAAGCTTCATCCATGTTAAAAAGCGTGGAGTGATCGTAGCAACCGTTGTCTGCTGCAACATGAACTCCGAGACTAAAACTTCATAGGGTGAAAATGAGGTACGCCAAGGCAAGTCATGACGCCCATGGTTGTGAAACCAAGCACTCAGTTTTTTTTGAATTAAGGAATCGCGCTGAGCCATTAAAAATCTTAAGGAATGAAGAATATCAGAAGGAGAATAGGATTTAAAAAATGTGTTGTTGTTGAAAATAGTTCAAGAGGATATCTCTCAATCATTTTATAATACCATCTCCCTGAAATAACTGAACTCCACTAAAACATTATCATGCCATCACCGCTTCACTCGCATACCATTCCGCTCACAACAGCTCAGGCAGAGAAGCTGAGGGGGCTTTTGAAAAATCGGAATTTTGTTTTTGAATCAAAACCGTATACCCTTTTTGCAGGGCATCTTGATCGACTTAGTATTGCTGTTTACGAAAAAGGTCCCAAGCTCTTGCTTCAGGGACGCGGTATTGAGGATTTCATTACCTTCACCCTAGAACCAGAAATCACTGGAATTGCATTACTCGGGTATGATGATGTTCATTCACCCGAACAATTCTCCCCGCACTTCGGAATTGATGAAAGTGGAAAGGGAGATTTTTTAGGACCCCTTGTGATTGCTGGGGTTTATGTGAATGAAGAGCTTGCAAAACATTTTCGAGATAGTGGCATTCGAGATAGCAAAGGAATTTCCGGTGATAAAAAAATTCGAGAACTAGCTACCCTCATTCGTAACTCCAAAGCACCGATAGAACGGATTGTTATTTCTCCTCTCAAATATAACGAGCTTTATAAAAACTTTAAGAACCTTAACTCCCTTCTTGCTTGGGGGCATGCACGGGTCTTAGAAAATCTCTGCGAACGCGTTCCTAACTGCCCTCGTGCCCTCTCCGATAAATTTGCCAACGAACGCGTTCTCCAACGTGCCTTACAAGAAAAAGGAAGAAAATTACAACTCGACCAGCGCACCAAGGCAGAATCAGACTATGCGGTTGCTGCTGCCTCTATCATTGCTCGAGAGGGATTTATCGATTGGTTAGAAAAAGAGGGAAATCGTCTTCAAGTCATACTCCCCAAAGGAGTCTCAGCAAAGGTCAAGCAAACAGCCTCCACTCTTCTCAAAGACCATGGACCCCTCATCCTTCCACAAATTGCTAAAATGCATTTTAAAACAGCTTCAGAAATCGTATCCCAATAACCTTTATTAGAACTCTTGCAACTTTTGACTTCCCTGATATAAACATCAACCTACTCATGGCAAAAGAAGCAGTTATCACTACCGACGGAGTTGTTGTGGAGGTTCTTCCTGGCACAATGTTCCGTGTTCGTCTCTCCAATGGACATGTTGTCCTTTCACATATCTCCGGAAAAATGCGAAAACATTTTATTCGTATTGTCCCTGGAGATAAGGTGACCGTTGAAATGTCATCTTATGATTTGACCAAAGCACGTATTATTTTTCGTACTGCATAACTTTATGAACATTCCCGATCCTGCAATTCTTCGAAAAGCTATCGCCATAAAAACCGAGTTAGAGCATCTTGAGCAGCGTCTTCATGAGCTCTTAACAGAAGCTTCCCCAAAAGATTCTGCAATGATCTCAAAAATTATTGAAAAGCCGATTCATGCTATTTCTGAGGAGGCAACCTCTAATTTAAAAAAGGATGTTGAAGAGAAAAGAGCTTTAAGTGAAACAACTGAACCCCATGATATTGTGGGGGTCCTCTCTTCTTCTCAACCTCATCAAGAAAATTTATTGTTAGTTGATGATGGTGGTAATGAGCAGCTCGCTCTGGTCCCAACAAAAGAAAATGAACCCTCCGATGTCAACGAACCTTCTGATGTCAAAATGGAGTCAGAATTTTCTTTAAAAGAGAGTTGTTATCTTCCGCCGGAATCTCCAGATGGTTCTTCGCTGAGTTAGCTTTTCGTCTGGCATGTCAGAACGCCTTGTTTCAGCAACGATTGCTGAACTTTTTTTACGAGCAGGGAAAGAGTGGGGCTCTAGACCAGCATTTGCAACACGCTCCGCAAGAATATCTCATCCTAAGCGAGATAAGAAAACGGATCCTCCTAGAACTCAAGAAAGGTTTTTCCCATCGGTGAGCTACCGCTCTTGGTGTGACCGAGCTTGTGACTTGGCGACAGCCCTTATTGACATTGGGGTGGCTGCTCGGGAGCATGTAGGACTCTTAAGTGACAATCGATTTGAATGGATCTTAGCAGATGCAGCAATTCAATTTTGTGGTGCTGCCGATGTTCCTCGTGGGAGTGATATCACTCCATTAGAAATGTCCTATATTCTCGATCATGCGGAGGTGCAGGTCCTCTTTTTAGAAAACGAAGGAGTGCTTGTGAAATTACAGTCCATCCGCAAACAACTTCCCTTTTTAAAAACTATTATCCTTATGGAAGTACCTTCAAATGGACTTCCTGAAGGTATTTTAACAATGAATGATTTGGAAGAGAGAGGCAGGAAGCTTCGAGCATTAGGTGATAGGAGGATGGAGATTCGGGTAGCAGAAATTGTTCCTGACGATCTTTGCACCCTCATTTATACCTCCGGAACAACTGGAACTCCCAAAGGAGTTCCAATCACACATCGATCTCTCTGTTCTCAAATAGAAAATATCACCTTTCACCTTTCCAAAGAAGAGAGAGCTCTTTCGATATTGCCGATTTGGCACAGCTATGAACGTGTTTTTGAAATGCTTGTTATTAGCTATGGTGCGACACTCTATTACAGCTCCTTACGCCATCTCCAGGAAGATCTTAAGACCATCAGACCGACCGTTATGGCCTCTGCACCCCGTCTTTGGGAGGCTCTTTATGAAAAGATTATGGCCTCTGTGGCACAGCAACAGAGAGTCATGCAGTTTTTATTTCATGCTGCCTCCAGGTCTGCACATTGGGTACGTCATGCAGTAGCCTTTTTTCAAGGGATGCAACTGAATCTTACAAGAAGAACATGGAAGGAATCCCTCATCAAGGGACTCCATCATATTCTACGTTGGAGTCTTGGCATTATTCCTTTTTTACTACTTGAACCACTTGTCTTACGCCGACTCCGCAATGTGATAGGAGGCTCCTTTCGGGCAACCATCTCAGGAGGAGGAGCACTCCCCCCTCATATCGATTCTTTTTTTAATGATATTGGGATTCGTATTTTCGAAGGATATGGTTTAACCGAAAGCGCTCCAGTACTTGCAGTCAGAACTGAAAAGAATTTTGTGCTTGGGACGGTTGGTCCCCCTCTCCCAAAAACAGAAATCAAAATCATCGATCTATTAACAGGAAAAACTCTTTATCCTGATAAAAACCGCACTGATCTTGGACGAGGACGTTCTGGAGAAATTTGTGCTCGCGGGCCTCAGATCATGAAAGGGTATTATAAAAATCCTGAAGCGACAGCGCGTGTCCTAAGTGAAGGATGGCTACGCACAGGAGATATTGGAATGATGACATTCAATGATTGTTTAAAAATCATCGGACGCTGCAAAGAGACCATCGTTCTTCGAAGTGGAGAAAATGTGGAGCCACTTCCCATTGAATCACGACTTTTAGAGTCTCCTTTAATTGAACAATGTATCGTCTTAGGTCAGGATCAAAAACATCTCGGAGCCTTACTCCTCCCTTCACTCCGAGGCTTTATCAATCGTGGTTTTAATGTGACTTCTCTCGAGGAATTATTACACCAACAAGAGATCCACGCTCTACTGCATCACGAGATCCAGCGCCTCATTAGCAAATCCCAGGGATTTAAATCTTTCGAGCGTATCGGATGCTGGAGCGTACTTCCCAAGCCATTTGAAGTTGGGGATGAATTAACATCGACCTATAAATTGAAAAGGCACATTATCACCGATCGGTATCACCACTTAATCCAAGAGATGTATGAAAACCACTGTGCCTGATACTCAAGAAATAGCTGATGTATTAGAAAAAATTGCTCAACTCCTGGAATTACACGGAGAGAATCCTTTTAAAATTCGTGCCTACCATCATGCTGCACGCTCTCTAGAGCGCCTCTCGGAACCGCTTCAGGTGCTTGTGGAGGAAAAACGTCTTGGAGCTGTGGAAGGAATTGGTAAGGCCATCGAAGAAAAAATTGTCGAACTTGTGACAACAGGAAGGCTTGCCTATTACGAAGAACTACGGAGTCATTTTCCTCCCTCTCTTTTTGAACTTTTCGAAATACAAGGATTAGGAGCTAAAAAAATTCGTCTTCTCTATGAGGAGCTTCATATTGACTCCATCGATGATTTAGAAAAGGGATGTCTTTCTGGCCAGGTAGCATTACTCCCAGGACTAGGTGAAAAATCTGCTACCAATTTTCTTAAAGCAATTGCCTTCTATCGTCGGCACGTAGGAAAATTTCGTTTAGATCAAGCGACTCTTTTAGCGGATTTCCTCATCACTGATTTACGAGCACATCCTGCAGTTGGTCAATGCCAGCCTGCTGGAAGTCTTCGACGTCGCAAGGAATCGATTGGTGATCTCGATCTTCTTGTCTCCTCTAAGGATCCTGAAGCAGTCAATTCCTTTTTTTTAAAACACCCCCTGGTTTCTGAAATCCTCATGCAAGGGCCCACCAAATCGAGCGTTTATCTCAAGAATGAAGAGGGAGAGAGTGGCCTTCAATGTGATTTACGAGTGGTGAAGCCAGAGGAGTTTCCTTTTGCCCTCCTCTATTTTACTGGAAGCAAAGAGCATAATATACGCCTTCGAAGTCGAGCCCTCGAGTCGGGGTGGTCACTCAATGAGTATGCTTTTACTCCCCAGCGGGATGCTTCGACTCCACCCCCTGTTCATTCTGAGAAAGAGCTTTATGCGGCTTTGAAGCTTGATTTCATTCCTCCTGAACTACGAGAAGATCGTGGAGAAATTGCTGCTGCCGCTTTAAATAAGCTTCCCAAGCTCGTGGAATGGACGGAACTCAAGGGAACTTTTCATTGTCATACAAAAGCGAGTGATGGAGAGAACACACTTCAAGAAATGTCAGAGGCAGCAGAGGAACTCGGATTAGAATATCTTGGAATTGCTGATCATAGCAAAAGTTCGGTTCAAGCTCACGGACTTCATGAAAAAGAACTTCTTGTGCAAATTCAAGAAATTCGACAGAGGAACCAAGAAAATAAAAAGATACATCTCTTTGCTGGATCTGAATGTGACATTTTAAAAGATGGAAGCCTCGACTTTTCTAATGAGATTCTCTCTCAGCTCGATTATGTGGTCGCCTCCGTTCATTCCTCTTTTACCCTTGATGAAGCGGCTATGACCCAGCGTATTATTCGTGCTATGGAAAACCCTTATGTGACCATGATCGGTCATCTCACAGGGCGGCTTTTATTTTCCAGAGAACCGTATGCCCTCAATATTCCAGCAATTTTAGATGCCGCTGCTGCTACCAAGACACTCATCGAGCTCAATGCCAACCCACGACGTCTCGATCTTGACTGGCGCTGGTGGTCCCTAGCAAAGGAAAAAGGAGTTCTTTGTGTCATTAATCCAGATGCTCACAGCACCTCAGGCTTACAACATCTTCGTTTTGGAATTGATATTGCGCGCAAAGGAGGGCTCACTAAGGAGGATATATTTAACACAGCCTCCTTGAAAAATATACAAACAGCACTCCAGAAAAAAAGGAGCTGACCAAAATAAGCCTCTTTTTCCAAATTCACCTTTTTTAAAACCTTCACTAATTTTTTCTTTATGAGTCGTGCCACTTCTCAATTCTCTTCCTTCGCTCTCGTGAACTACCTCCTTCTTATAGGATGTGGGCTCATGTGGGGATCTCTCTATTTCTTTAATAAAATTGCCCTTGAGAGTTTTTCAACATCAATGATTGCAGCAGGTGGAACCAGCATTGGAGCACTTACCTTGACCCTCATTTTTGTAATTCAAGGAGAACGTACTCAACCCGTCAACCCTCCCCGTTCGTTCTGGCAATGCTTTCCTGACTTTATTTTAATCGGACTTTTGGAATTAACGATTCCTTGTCTCCTCATTGCATGGGCTGAAGAAAAACTACCAAGCAGTGCTACGGCTATCCTCATTGGCACTGTTCCTCTATTTGCAACTATAATGGAAGTGATTTTTGTGAAAGGCAGCACTCTCTCAGCTACAAAGATTTCAGGAATCATACTCGGTTTTTTGGGGATCATTATTCTTGCTAGGGGAGACTCCTCCCCGTTGGACCTTTTCAAACCAACTGACACATCTTTGCCACTCGTCCCTGTCTTAGCTGTTTTGGGGGCGGCTCTCTGTTATCCTTTTACTCTTTTGCTTATTAAACTCCGCTTAGGACCGTGTCTTGGTCCAGTTCATGCGGCACAAGGAATTCTTATAGGAGCAGTTATTTCTGCAGTTCCTCTCATGCTACTAATCACAAAGCCATGGAGCATCACCTCCTTTCACCCAGTCCCTTCTGCATGGCTTGCCTTAATCATGATCGGTGTTTTTTGCGAAGGCCTTGTTTACATTCTTTATATACGGCTTATTAACCGAGCAGGTCTCAGCTTTGCCTCCACCTGTAATTATCTTACTCCCCTCTTTGGCTCCTTTATTGGAATCGCATTTGCAGGGGAAAAAATGACACTGGCCCTCGTGGAAGCACTGCTGCTGATTTTGTGCTCACTCTGGCTCTCGGGAAGAAAGGTTAAAATAAGTAATCCATCAGGTGCGTAGATCGATCTTAACCCGGATATTTCATACTGATCGTGACGAGGAGACCGCGAAGGCTGATGGGGTA
>JAIPKF010000012.1 GCA_021733705.1 Chthoniobacterales bacterium | reverse complement strand
CGTTTTTGTAACTTACCTTGGTTTTCAGAGGTATCAAAAAAGAGAATCATTAGTGCTACAACAGCACCTCAAAAAAATGTGGTCTGAACTTCAAGACCATCAGCTTGCTCCCGATCTCTTTTATAAAACAGCAGTTTGCTATGCGGAGGAATTACTAAAAAAAGATCCCTCTCGATTTTCTGAGTTAGAGGAAATTTTCAGGCGTTGTGATGAAATGAATTATGGGGCACGTGAAACTGTACTGCGTCCTCAAGAGCGGCAGAAAATAGTACAGATCTTGAATGTTTTTCAACATGGTCATCACTCATGAAATGGTCTCTCTTCTTTTTAATAGCTTTGTTTAGCTTCGGAATCATCCCACTCCGTGCTGCTGATGCATCGAACCCTCCCTCCACATCGGGACCGCAGATTATCAATTCTCCCGAGCACTTCTACAATGATGGATTAGAAGCTGAAGCACGAGGAGATCTTGCTGATGCCTCTTTAGCCTTACGCCGTGCACTCGTCCTCAACCCTCATTTTTCTCAGGCTAGAGAAAAATTAAATGAACTACTTGGAAAAATAGGGATCGCCATTCAACCAACCTGGAGAACAAAACTCCTTTCCTTCTGCTCTCCCGATTACCTTGTAATGATCGGCTCTCTCCTCGCATGGAGTGCGGCTTTCTTAGTCGTCTGGATTTTTTTTACTCGCTATCTTGGAGCATCAGAATCCTCTAAGAAGCGTTCGTATCTCCTCTTGATCTTTCTCTCCCTCATTTTTTTATTAGGGAGTGCCCTGGCTTTTTTAGGAACAACACTCGATCCTCGAACAGGTGCTTCCAAGATCGTGATAGTACTTCCCAAATACGATTTCAAAACAAGTCCAGAGCATCGTGAAGAGAGGCCAGCAACAACACCACTTCGCTCCAATCCAGTCGAGAATGGCCCGATCCTTGCATCCATTCCCACAGGCTCCCTGCTTTTCTTGCAATCACGTCATGGTGTCTGGTCGTACGTCAAGATGGAATCTGGCCTGAAAGGCTGGATTGCTACCTCGGCACTCCAGCCATTGGTCCCTGAAACAAAGTGAATGAGTGAATTCACCGTGGTGGCCAGGCCAATCCCCAATTCTCATGCTCGAGCGTTAGGTTCGGATTGTAGGCAGGATCGTGATCTAAGAGCCACCCCCAGCGAGTACGCATCGTCTCAATTTCTGAACGAAATCGTTTTTTCTTGGCCGGAGTAGTATCACTTTTGCGACTTTGGGATTCATGATGGAGGAGTCTTGCAAAGGGAGTCCAAACATTGAAATAGCCAGCCATATGAAGCTTTAAACAAAAATCGACATCGTTAAAAGCGACAGGAAGATCCCTCTCGTCCATTCCACCAACCTCTTCATACAGTTTTTTACGCACTGCAAGGCAGGCCCCTGTGACGGCCGAAAAATTTTGAACAACCTTCATTCGATTTCCGGCGATAGCTTCATCTCCTTTGAAATATTTTCCCACATGTCCTGCTACTCCATTGATTTTCATCGGTCCTGCAATACCTAAGACAACCCCTGCATGTTGAATGCGACCATCAGGATAGAGTAACAGGGCCCCGACAGCCCCGACTTCAGGTCTGATTGCATGGGAGACCATTTCGTGAAGCCATGAGGAATGCGTTACTTCAATATCATTGTTGAGGAGTAATAAAATCTCTCCACGTGCTTCTCGCACAGCACGATTATTGATGGAAGAGTAATTAAAAGGTCCGGGTGTTTTGATAACACGAACATTCTTCTTGGCCTCTTGCTTGCGGTAGTAGGCTAAAAGAGCTCCATCTTGAGAGTCGTTATCAGCAATGAGAATTTCATAACAAGGGTAGTCCGTTTTTGCTTCGATACTCTCTAAACACGATTGCAAAAGTTTTATTTGATCACGATTAGGAATGATCATTGAGACAAGCGGAGCAGGAGAGGGTAAAGCATATTTCACATGCCAATGACCACCGAGGTGCACATGCTCCATCTTAAGAAATGCTCGTTCTTGGCGCCTTAAGTGATTTTCTAACACACGCCTACTTGCCTCAGTAACATGGGGCTTGGCTTTGATCGAACGAGCTGTGGAATGATACGAGATACGCCAATGATAGAGGACTTTTGGAATATGAACGATTTGTGAAGGGGTGAGTTGTTCTGTGGCTCGAAGTAAAAGATCCCAATCCTGGGCTCCTTCAACACGACTATCGAGTCCCCCTAAATCGAGAACTAAAGAACGACGTAGCACACTTAAGTGGCAGCAATAATTGAGGCTTGTTAAGAGATTGGGATTCCAATCGGGTTTAAAAAGTGGATCGCAGCGACGTCCCCGAGTATCAATTTTATCCTCATCCGTGTAGAGGAAGCTGGCTTCAGGCTCTTGAACAAGTGCCATCACGACCTCGGCAAGAGCTGTGGGAGCAAGGAGATCGTCATGATCTAAAAAAGCCACAAATGTACCTGAGGCTAGGGCGAGAGCATCATTAGTCGTGGAAGCGATGCCCCCTTGCTCCTTATGAAATAAGAGCTTCACACGGGGCTCATGTGTCGAAAGATCCGTGAGATACTCAATAATAGAGCGATCGCTCGAGCCATCATCAACAATACAAAGCTCCCAATGAGGCCACCCCTGCTGCTCAACAGAATGAATTGCTTCCTTTAAAAAACGGAGTGGAGGATTACAAACGGGAAGGAGAAGAGAAATCGTCGGTACTGATACGGGATCAATTGTAGCTAAGGTGCCGAGGAGTTCTT
This sequence comes from Chthoniobacterales bacterium, assembly GCA_021733705.1. GTDB lineage: Bacteria > Verrucomicrobiota > Verrucomicrobiia > Chthoniobacterales > UBA6821 > CAIWMF01. The sequence goes on along the minus strand of JAIPKF010000012.1, from coordinate 14,491 downwards.
GCTTCCTTGCATCCTCGCGAGACTCATAACAGGCAATCCAGCGACGATATGCTTGATTCTTAAAATGATTGCGTAGCTGTCGCAGCAGAGGATAATAAAAAAAATAAAAAAGGAATTTCACTCGGGGTTGTTCCAAAAAAATATTTCTGACTATTTCTTGAAGATCACCAAATGTAAATTCGCTTTTTTTTGTAATACTGTTCTCGTGCCAGTTCTTGTTTTTTTTGAGGACTTCTGATACCCTGAACCACTCATGAGTTCACCAGATCCATCACCTAAGTACCGTCGCATTGTCCTTAAAATTAGTGGCGAGGCGCTTCGTGATCCCGGAAGCCATGACACCATTTCCCCTCCAATTGTGCAACGCATGGCACAGGAAATTGGACTCATTCGCAACATGGGTGTTCAAATTGCAGTTGTTGTGGGAGGCGGAAATATTTGGCGTGGGCTTGCCGCAAGTCATCGTGGGATGAACCGGGCGACGGCTGATTATATGGGAATGCTTGCCACCGTGATCAATGGTATGGCTCTCATGAGTGCTCTTGAAGAACTCGGGTTTTCTACACGAGTACAGACAGCGCTCCACATTAACCATGTTGCGGAGCCGTTCATTTTACGCCGAGCCTTGCGCCACCTTGATAATGGTCACATCGTTATCTTTGTGGCAGGAACAGGAAACCCTTTCTTTTCAACCGACACAACGGCTGCTCTGCGTGCCAATGAAATAGGTGCTGAGATTATTCTCAAAGCAACAAAGGTAGATGGTATCTATGATTGCGATCCTTTAAAAAATCCTGATGCCAAAAAATTTGACCATATTACCTTCATCGATGCTTTAAGGAGCCGCCTGAACGTCATGGATTCTACTGCCTTTAGTCTCTGTATGGATAATTCCATGCCTATCGTCGTCTTTAACATGTCAGAACCCAACAACATCATGCGTGTCGTTTGTGGAGAACAGATCGGAACGCTAGTTAGCAACAATAAATAAAAAAAGTATGAGCGCCAAAGAAATTTTATCAAAAGCAGAAGTAGAAATGGAAAAAATGCTTGAATTCATGATGCATGAATTTGCTTCGATCCGCACTGGAAAGGCCTCCCCTATGCTTGTGGAGTCGATCGATGTTCACACCTATGGCAGCAGTATGAAGCTCAAACAACTTGCCCTCATCACAAGCCCCGAGTCTCGATTATTAGTCATTCAGCCTTTTGATACAGGTACCCTCAAAGATATTGAAAAAGCGATCCTCGAAAGCAAGGTCGGCATTACCCCCCTCATCGATGGAAAGGTCATTCGACTTCGCATCCCTGAACTGAGCGAAGAGCGCCGCAAAGATCTTGTTCGTACTATTGGAAAACTTGCTGAAGAGGCTCGGGTCAAGATGAGATCGAGCCGCCGTGATGCTATTGAAACTGCGAAGAAACTGGAGAAAGCGAGCACCATGACCGAAGATGAACTAGACCGACTTGAAAAAGAGATCCAAAAAATCACCGATAAATATGTTGCCGATATTGAATTGCATGTGAAGCACAAGGAAGCAGAGCTCATGAAGATCTAGGGCATCATGCAACGTGGACTAACCGTATGAATTTTATCAAAAGCGTGCACTCTTCCTTTTTCGTAGGAGCTGCCTGCTGGTCTCTCATGGTAGCAACCTCCCTTTTTTGGGGCATGGGTGGAATCTCCATTGCTCAAGAAAAGGACCCATCACAATCAACCGAGACAACGGGATTCGTGACAAAGAGTGCCCCTTCGACCCCTACTTTAGGATCATCCCATCATATCGTCTCTCTTGCTCCTGATGTTCATTGGAAAAAAGGAAACAATATCGACCATCTTGTATCCCTAAGGGGGAAGCCGGTGCTCATTCTCTTTACCGATACCCCGCTCAATCATGCATTTCGCCATCAACTTAGGGAACTGCAAAGTCACTACGAACGCTTGGCGGCACATGGATTAATCTGCGCTGTCGCTTTTACTCAAGAGATAGGTTCTGTTCCTTCTAATATTCCTTTCATCACCCTCTTAAATGGAGAGAGTTCAGCGAGAGCTTATGGTATTTCGCACAACTTTGGAATAGCCCTCCTGGGAGCCGATGGAAACCTCGACTGCCTAAGCACCCATCCTCTCTCTGGACAACGCATTGAGGATTTAATCGATGCTTCCTACACGACTCAAGAAATCATGCGCAAGCCATGAGGCTAATGTCACATCATAAAACACCCCTTCTCTGGGGGATCGATTTAGGTGGAACCAAAATAGAGGGAGTGATTATTGATGCGTCTCAACCCAATAAAGCCATTCATCGTCTGCGCGTCCCGACAGAATCTCCTCAAGGACCGAGGCATATTATTGGGCAGTTGCAGCTTCTTGTCGCACAGCTAGAACACGCTTCTGGAAGACGACGACCCGATAAAATCGGCATCGGTGTCCCCGGGGTGATGGATCCCTCTACACGAATCTTTAGAGATTCTAATATTGTGTGTCTCAATGGACGTTTCTTTCAAGAGGAGCTTTCAGCAGCACTTGAGTGTGAAACAGTGCTGGCTAATGATGCCAACTGTTTTGTCCTTGCAGAAGCTATTTGTGGCGCTGCACGTGGGTATCAGGTCGTGCTGGGACTGATACTTGGAACGGGTGTGGGAGGAGGTATTGTGGTTCATGGTCATTTAATTTCTGGGCTCCATGGGATAGCTGGGGAATGGGGGAACAATGCTTTATGCAGCGAGGGAGGAGCTTGTTATGAAACAAAAAGGGGATGTAATGAAAGGATCCTTTCTGGTCCTGCTTTAGAACAATTTTATAAAAACATTACAGGAGAAAAAGTCGCCCTGCCTGAAATTGTGAGCCGTGCCACTGCTGGCGAAGAAGCAGCGCTACAAACCTTAGAGCGCCTCCAAGAAAAATTTGCTGAGGCCATCGCTCCCGCTATCAATATCCTTGACCCTGATGCCATCGTCATTGGGGGCGGTGTTGGCAATATCGATCTGCTCTACGAAGAGTCAACACGTCATAAAATCAGTCGCTATGTTTTTCATAATGACATAAAAACTCAATTTCTTAAGCCTGTTTTGGGCGATAGTGCTGGTGTGTTTGGAGCAGCTATGTTAGGGCTGGACGAGGGCAATAATGAATGAAATTGAGGTTAACAATGAAAAAAGCAACAAAACATTCAGCCTACTACAATTTTTCCTCAACGCTGCTTTGGGGAATTAATGTTAGTGATACGAAAATTGAGGGGTTGATTGTTGATGCTAATGAGCCCGCAAAGCCTCTATTTTTCTCGAATCTGGCAGTTGATTCTTTTTGTGCTTATGATCGCTTGCGCGGTTACGAATATACTTTGGGGCAGATTGAATTGTTGGTAGAGCATTTAGAAAAAGCTTCTAACACAACTCGTCCTGAAAAAATTGGTATTGCTGTTCCTGCAGTCATTGATCCCTCAACAGGAATTTTAAGTTACTGCAACAATCTTTGTTTTAATGACCGCCCCTTGAAGGATGATCTTTCTCTTCTTCTTAAAACAGAGATTATCTTGGCCAATGATGCTAACTGTTTTGCTCTTGCAGAAGCAACGCTAGGTTTAGTTTCCAAGGAGCAAGTCGTGATGGGATTAATTTTGGAAACTGGTGTTGGAAGTGGAATTGTTATTGGAAAGCGTATTGTTCAAGGATTGCACGGCATTGCGGGAGAATGGGGGCATAACACCATGCAGAACGAAACAACACCCTGTTGCTGTGGCAAGCAGGGATGTAATGAAACAATTTTTTCCAAGCCTGCTCTGGAACAATTTTACGAGAAGATCACAGGAGAAGAAGTTTCGTTACAAGAAATTCTTCGTCGTGCTGAAAAAAAAGATAGTGCTGCACTCCGAACCTTGGAGCATCTCCAAGATACATTTGCAAAAGCTATTGCTGTTGCTATCAACCTTCTCGATCCTAATGTTATTATTATTGGAGGTAATCTTCGGACCATCAATCTGCTCTATGAAGAGAGAACACGCTTTAAAATCTCACAGAATATCTTTAATAAAAAACTCAAAACGCCTATTTTGCCCTCTTTATTGGGGGAAAGTGCGATTGTTTTTGGGGCATCGCTCTTGTGCCACGATTTTTCTTAATCCGTGATAAGTATAAAAACCCGTCCAGTCGTGTGTTGGATTGTTTTTATTGCAGCGCTTGCGGGGCTCTTGTTTGGCTTTAACGTTAGCGTGATATCAGGTGCCATGGAATTTATTCAAAATGATTTTCATGTTAGCGATCAGACTTTGGAATTCATTGTGAGTGCGCTCCTTGTAGGAGCAGTTGTCGGAGCACTGATTGCAGGATTTTTTTCTAATACTTTTGGAAGAAAAAAAACTTTGCTTCTCAGTGGATTCATTTTTATTGTAGGTGACCTCTGGTCTGCTTTCAGCACTTCGGCTCAGGAGCTAATAGCGGCACGTTTTCTTCTTGGAGTTGCTGTTGGGATGGCTGATTTTGTAGCCCCTCTCTACCTTTCAGAAACCTCTCCAAAAAAAGTGCGTGGAATGATGATTTCTATGTATCAGCTCATGGTCACTATTGGGATAGTCCTCTCTTACGTGAGTGATTTACTTTTTGGAACAGTCGTCTCCGTTCAGGGATATATCGGAGGTCATTGGCGTTGGATGCTCGGTATTATCGTACTTCCAGCAGCAGTTATGTTGTGTGGAGTTTTTTTTCTTCCAGAGAGCCCACGTTGGCTTTTTCTTAAAGGTTTCAAAAGGCAGGGCATTGCTGTTTTTCGTCGCATTTTTATTTCAGAAGAAGAAGTTATTCATGAAATTGTTGACTTAGAAAAAAACCTTCATCAGAAACAGCATGGATTTAAACTGCTCAGAAATAATGGACGTTATCGTTTAGCTATTTTTGTGGGAGTGAGTCTTCAGGTAATGCAACAGCTTTCTGGGATCAATGTGGTGATGTACTATGCTCCCCGTATTTTTAAAATGGCAGGCTTTGAGAGCACTTCAGGACAAATGTGGGGAACGATCACAATAGGTATCGCTAATGTGTTAGCTACTGTGGTTGCCATCGTCCTCATTGATCGATTAGGTCGCAAACCAATCATGTATTTCGGCTTTGTGATGATGTTTCTCTCTATGGTGGCTGTGGGAATACTCTTTAATAAAAGCTTTGAACACTCTCAACTGCTTGGTTTTTACGTCCTCACAGCACTACTTGTTTTCATTCTCAGCTTTGCGGTGAGTTCTGGACCGATAACCTATGTAATCTGTTCTGAAATTTTTCCACTCGCAGGACGTGATCTCGGTATCACTTTTACAACAGCAGCAAGCTGGCTTTCAACCGCTGCTGTAGGAGGCACTTTTTTAACCATGATCAATAAAATTGGAAGCGAAAGTATGTTTCTTATTTATGGCATTCTCCAAGTTTTCTTTCTGATTTTTTTCTTCTATTTCGTTCCAGAGACCCAAGGTGTTTCACTAGAACACATCGAAAAGAACTTATTTGCAGGAAAACCTCTTCGGAAAATCGGAAGATGATTTTGCAAATAGGCTCACGTTTTTGGTTGCAGAAGTAGTTTATTCCTTGTCTATGCTTTCGATGACTTCTACAGTAGAGCCTAATTTTTGCTCCTTCAATGTGAACGTTTTATTTCAACTTTTACAATAAGTGATGTCATCTGACCTTGCCATCTCTGTTAACAAGGTTTCTAAGGCCTACACGATCTGGAGTGATCCTGCAGCACGACTCAAGCACCCTCTTTTGAATCTAGCCGGAGAGTTATTTCCTCCACTTCGTAAAAAAATTGATACGAAACTCCATGGCCTCTGCAGCGAGTTCTATGCATTGCGTGATATCTCCTTTGAAGTGAAAAAAGGAGAATCCGTTGGTATCATTGGACGCAATGGTTCGGGTAAATCAACCCTCCTCCAGATTATCGCTGGAACCCTTCAACCCACGAGCGGCTCCGTCACAGTCCATGGCCGTGTGGCAGCCCTCCTGGAGCTCGGCAGCGGCTTCAATCCAGAATTTACCGGCCGAGAGAATGTTTACCTCAACGCCTCCATCCTCGGCCTCACCCGCGAGGAAACCGATGCCCGCTTCCCAAAAATCGAAGCCTTTGCCGACATCGGTGACTTTATCAACCAGCCGGTCAAAACCTACTCGAGTGGTATGGTGGTACGGTTAGCATTTGCGGTTCAATCGATGGTTGATCCCGATGTACTTATTGTCGATGAGGCTTTAGCCGTAGGAGATGCCAAGTTTCAGGCACAATGTTTTGAACGATTAAGACAGCTTCAAAAACGAGGAACAAGTATTCTTTTAGTAACTCATTCTAGCGAAGATGTCATCAAACATTGTTCTTCTGCAATACTTCTTGATCACGGAGAGCAACGAGTTGTTGGTGCATCAAAGCATGTTGTGCACTGTTATATGGATCTCATTTTTGGGAAAAAAGAAAAAACCATCAATACAGATACAGTCTCTTCAACTTTAAATTGTTCTGAATCCATTTTTAGGAATTCCTGTTTATTAAGCCAACACGAAGATGTTTTTTCCACACGAAGTGGGTATAATAAGCATGAATATCGATGGGGTGACCAGGCAGCAACGATCTTAGACTACTTATTAGAGGTAGACGGCGAAGACTATCCTTCATTAATAGAAAGTGGTAAAGAGATCAAGTTGCTTGCCTCCATAAAATTCAACACACTATTAAATCGACCTATTATTGGTATTAATGTTAAGACTAAAGAAGGCATTACTGTCTATGGTACCAATTCTGAATTACTAAATATTGATAGCATGGTCAACGTGGGTCAAAAAGAGTCTGTTTTACAAATAGACGTTTGTTTCATAGGCAGGCTTACTCCAGGTGACTATTTTATTTCTTTAGGTGTCGCTACTAGTAATGGTAGTGAAATTATCCCCCATGACCGACGTTATGACTCTATCCATTTTCAAATAACTGCTAAAAATCCCTTTTTAGGTTTAGTAGATTTAGATTTAAAAATGGCCGTAGAGACAACAAACCAATGATAACTCTTTTAGAAAAGGCAGGCTATTCCTTTAATAAGGAGATAAAAATATGGTCATTACCGTGTTATGAAAGTATTAACTATAGTGATGGAGATGAAGTAGAGCAACGCATAGAGACAATAATAGTACAAAGTGAAGATGTTTCTCTGCATTCTCAAGAATTACTACAAAGCTGTAATGATTGGCCTTCTCTTTACCATTTAAGTAAAATACGCACAAACATCTTACGCCCTTTTGACCACCTCTTACAAGGAGCTGATGTATTAGAAGTAGGGGCTGGATGTGGCGCAATAACGCGCTATTTAGGAGAATGCGGAGCCAATGTGCTAGCGCTAGAAGGAAGTCTAAAAAGAGCCACTATTACAAGGGCTCGAACTCGAGATTTAGAAAATGTCACCCTTTTAGCAGAGAATTTTAGCCAGTTGCCTCGCTTTCATCAGTTCGATATTATTACACTCATTGGTGTTTTAGAGTATGCTAACTTGTTCATGGAGGGAGAAAATCGACCGCTTGCTATGTTACAACATGCAAGATCGTTGCTAAAGCCCCATGGAAAATTAATTATTGCCATTGAGAATCAGCTTGGATTGAAATATTTTGCAGGTGCTCCCGAAGACCATATAGGGAAAAAAATGTACGGAATTGAGGGGCGCTATAAAAATAATCATCAGCCCGAGACATTCGGAAGGACTGTGCTTAAAAATATGCTGGATGATGCAGATTTAACGCATCAAGAGTGGTTGGCTCCTTTCCCAGATTATAAATTTCCCATTTCTATTATTACCCAACAGGGAATGATCAATGAAAATTTTGATGCTTCTGCTCTTGCTTGGCAAAGTGTAAAAAATGATCCGCAACTATCTTTTGATACAAACTTTTCCATGGAGCTTGTATGGCCTCAAATTATCAAAAACCAATTAGGACTAGAGCTCTCCAATTCTTTTTTGATTATTGCCTCTCCTGCTGGAGATAAGGTCCTTGATGAATCAATCTTAGCTTATCATTATAGTACAGGAAGAGCTCAACCTTACTGTAAGAGCACTATATTTAGGCATATTACTGACGAATATATTCTCATTGAACATGAAGGGAATAGTGAAACAAAAAATAATCTTGTTGAAAAAAAGGATGAACTCATAAAATTTACACTTCACCAACCAACAAAGTATACTTTAGGAGAGCCTCTTTCCTGGGAACTCATCAAAATATTAACACAAGAAAAATGTTCTTTCAGTGATATCGCCCATTTTATTAAGAGGTATCTTCTTTTACTTTCGGAATTACTTTACTCAGAAAATATAGAAATAAGTGAATTTTCACCTTATACTATAATTCCAGGCTTCTTTTTGGATGCTATCCCACAAAATATTATTCTTACTAAAACGGGATCTGCTATTTTTATTGATAATGAATGGAGCTTAAATGAACCGTTAGAACTAGGATATCTTTTATTTAGGTCGCTATATACTATTTCTGAAAACATTCGAAGATCTTTTGTTTCTATGGAAGGTCAAGAATTCATCTATTCTGCTCTAGAAGCATTGACTCCAGGACTGTTAACTCATTCTGATTATCAACGCTATTTTGAACTAGAGCAAAAATTCCAAAATATCGTTGCTTCTTGCGTTAAAAAGCCATTGTTATCTTGGGATATAACTAGTGAAGATTCAAATGCTAGCGAGAAAAAACACGATGCAGAAATTCAAATAAAAGGTGAGCTAAAAAATTTAGTTAAAGTAGAACAAAAAACAATGCTATCTAAGGGAAAACTAAAAAATCAAACAGATCAATATTATTTTGAGGTAATAGAAAAAGAAGAAAAAATTAGAGATCTTGAAAAAATAGTTTTAAATAGAAATAATAAAATTATTGAGCTGCAAAAGAACAAAATAATAAATTTCATTAGTAACATAAATAGTAAAATAGTTTTTTTTGAAATAGCCTGGAGTGGCCTATTCGATAAAAAATGGTATTTAGAACAAAATCCTGATGTAGCTTTAAATAAAGAGAATCCAATCCTTCATTACATATACTTTGGAGCTCGAGAAGGGAGAGACCCTCATCCTAATTTTAATACAAAATGGTATTTAGAGAATAATCCTGATGTTGCGCAATCTTTACTGAACCCACTTTATCACTATATTAGATTTGGCAAAAAAGAAGGGCGTTTGATTAAAGATTCATTTCTAAAAGAGACTAAAGAAAAAATAATATTTTCTAAAGAAAGAGATTATAATACCAAGGTTTCTTTTCAAGATGATATTCGTGCAATTGCTATTTACCTTCCTCAATTTCATCGTATCAAAGAGAATGATGCTTGGTGGGGTGAAGGCTTTACAGAGTGGACTAATGTAAAAAGAGGGCGTCCTTTTTATCCAGGTCATTATCAACCGCATATTCCCCATCCCGATCTTGGTTATTACAACCTGGATGAAGCCAGTGTGTTAGAAAAACAAGTAGAGCTTGCGCGTCAACACGGAATTCATGGATTTTGTTATTATTATTACTGGTTTAATGGGAAGAAGCTGCTAGAAAAACCATTAGACCGTCTTCTTCAAACAGGAAAACCTGATTTTCCATTTTGTTTCTGCTGGGCTAATGAAAACTGGACGCGAACATGGGATGGTGGAGATAGCGAAGTGTTAATAGAGCAAGTTCACTCTTATGAAAGTGATGAGAATTTTATCCACGATATTATTCCTGCTTTAAAAGATCCAAGGTATATCAGGGTTAATAATAAACCACTATTGATTATTTATCGACCAGGTTTACTTCCCAATATGACGGCTACTGCTGAGCATTGGCGCAAGGTATGTAGAAATGAAGGAATTGGAGAGATCTATCTTGCTTGCATGAGGTCATTAGAAATCATTGATCCTCTCAAAAATGGACTAGATGCAGCCATTCAGTTTCCTCCTGCTAATGTACCTGCAGAAATTTTTTTTCTAAAACCTATATCACGAATAAAGAAAAAATTTTCCGGTTATATCTATAATATGGAAGAAATGATTTCTTTTTATTCTCAAGAAAAAGAATCTTATCCACTAATAAGAGCCGTATGTCCTTCATGGGATAATACAGCTCGGCGTATGGAAAGAGCAACCTCATGGATTAAGTCTACCCCAAATAACTACTATAAATGGTTAGTCGATGCAATTGCCAAAACCAGGAAAAATTTTAAAGCAAGCGAAAGACTGCTATTTATTAATGCATGGAATGAATGGGGAGAGGGGTGCCATTTAGAGCCAGATACCAAATATGGATATGAATGGCTTAATGCAACTAAAAAAGCCTTGCAGGTAAATTCATCGATAACGAGTCCAAAACTATACCTGCTAATTGTTAGTCATGATGCAGCAAGAGCAGGAGCTCAAATTGTACTGTTAAATTTGCTCAAGGAATGGAAGAAGAGTCAGGAGTTTCAAATAAAAGTTATCTGTGTTGGAGGTGGGATCTTATATTCAGAATTTGAAGAACTTTTTCCAACGCTCCTTTTAGAGGGTTTGGAAACTACTCAAAAAGAAACTGCTCTTGAGAGCTTTATAGAAAAACAACCAGATCTGATTTATTCTAACACCGTTGTTAATGGTCCTTTTCTTCTGGAGCTAAAAAATCAGTATCGTCATTGCCCTGTTGTAACACATATTCATGAACTTCAACAATCAATAGAAAGATGGGCTTCTGGACCAATCATGGAGGCGACTATTACTTCTACAGATTATTTTATCGCTGTTTCTAAACAGGTAAAAAAAAACTTAGAGACAAGTTATGCTGTTAGTAGCAAGCAGATATTTGAAGTTCAACCTGGAATTCCCATAAGTAGTGTCTTTCCAAATCAGAAACTAAGGTCTCAACAGCAAGCGGAGTTGGGCATTAAAGAAGGTCAGTTTATCTGCTTCGGATGTGGATCAACCGATTGGCGAAAAGGGCCTGATCTTTTTGTGGAAACAGCTAAGCACATTGTGATGAACAATTCTTCTGCGCGATTTTTTTGGATAGGAGGTAAAAACTTTCAAGATGTTCCGAATTTAGAAGAGAGAATTCAAGAGTGGGGACTCCAGGAAAATATCCAATTTATCGGAGAACGAATTTCTCCAAGGGAGTATTTTGCTTTGGGTGATATTTTTTTCTTATCTTCAAGAGAAGATCCTTTTCCTTTGGTTGCTCTTGAGGCTGCAGATGCCAAGCTTCCTATTGTCTGTTTTGAAGGAGCGGGGGGAGTGCCTGAATTTGTTGCCAATGATGCTGGTATTATTGTTCCTTATGAAAATACAAAAGCAGCAGCAGTAGCAGTAAATTTGTTAATTAATAATCGAGCTAAAAAAATTCTCTTGGGTAACAACGCGAAAAAAAAAGTTAGCCATCAAAATGATATTAAAAAAACGGCAGAAAAAATTTCTGTGTTACTCAGAGAAAAAATAGGAATCTATAAAGCGATTGCTCCTTTAGTCTCAGTTATTGTACCTAATTATAATCATGCTCTTTATTTAGAAGAACGTTTAAATAGCATTACTCATCAAAGTTATAAAAATCTTGAAATAATTATATTAGATGATGCTTCTCATGATAGCAGTAAGAATATTATTGAACAATTTTTAAAAAAAGAGCCTCGTGCCCGAGCAATGTACAATGAGAGTAACAGTGGATCACCTTTTAAACAATGGCGTAAAGGGATTCAAGCAGCTTCAGGAAAATATATTTGGATAGCTGAATCAGATGATTCTGCAGATCATCATCTTGTTGAAGAATTAGTGCGCAGACTAGAGGAAGATGCATCATTGAGTCTCGCTACGTGTCAGCTAGTCATGATGGATAAAGCAGGATCACTTGGAGGAACTCCTGATGAATGGTTAAGTGAATTTAACTCTGACCGATGGGAATCAGACTATACCAACAATGGTCTTGATGAACTAAAAGACTTTGTTAGCAAAAAAAATACTATTCTCAATGCTAGCGGGGTTATTATTCGTAATCGCATAAATCTTTCTAACTTAATCGACGATACCATGCGTTTCTGTGCAGACTGGTTGTTTTGGGTCCGCCTGCTCGAGCTCGGGAATATAGCATATATTGCTAAACCCTTAAATTACTGGAGAATGAATTCAGGAAATGCCCGTAATTCTACAGTAGGCAGTTTAGAACTAGCTGAAGGGCCACTCGTGATTCGTGAGATAGGAAGAATTCTTCAATGGGAAGAAAAAAAAGTTCAGCTTTTTCAACAAAGGCTTAAAGAAAGATATATCTCAACTAATGAGTAAAAGATCTTTAATAAAGCTTAAAGAAGTTCAATTTTTTTAAAATGAATTTCGAAAAAATCAAAACATGAAAGATAGAAATACTAATTTTTATAAAATAATAGTGGCGGTGATTTTTATAAGTATTATTCTTTTCTATCTAAAATATGTAAGTCAACCTCTATTCGGGTGGTATGGTTCGAGAGAAGTACAAACAGCTATTACAGCATATTGGATTGACTTCCGTCATATTTCAAAAAGTCTCTTTTCCTACGAGACTCCTATATTAGGTTATCCTTGGTCCATTCCTTTTGAGTTTCCTCTGTTCCAAATAGGCGCAGCAGGACTTCATTTCATAGCAGGACTACCATTAGATCAATCAGGACGCTACCTAAGCGCTTTCTTCTATTTTTGCTGTTTTATTCCACTTTATAACATCATCAAAGAGATTGAGTTAGATAAAGAATGTTTTTATATAGCAGCTGTGCTTCTGCTCCTATCACCTCTTTATCTCTATTGGAGTAGAACCTTTCTTATTGAATCTACAGCACTCTTCACAGGCTTTTTATTTTTATGGGCTTCCATTTGTTTTAGCAAAACAGGCAAATTTAGATGGATATTTTGGACACTTTTTTTTGGTTTTTTGTGTTCTTTAGTAAAAATAACAACATTCCCGTCTTTTGTATTAGCTTCCTTGGTAGGGGGGGTAGCAATCAGTACCAAATATTTTTCGAAGATAACTATTAAAAAATGTATCCTAGAAATAGTACCTTTATTACTGGTGCTTGCTCTGTGCTTTGTTTCTGTAAAACTATGGACAGAACATGCAGATGTCCTAAAAGAAAAAAATCCTATCGCTATAGTATTAACATCAAAAAATCTTCAAGGGTGGAATTTTGGTAACTTTTCACAACGATTTAGTACAGAGCTATGGAGAACCACTATTGTAGATAGAATTATTCCTCATGCTATAGGCTCTATTTTCTGCCTCTTGCCTATATTGCTTGGAATTTTATTTGGAAATAATAGGCAAAAAGGGTTGATTGTTTTAATGATGCTCTTATTTTTAGCACCAATATTAATTTTTACTAATTTACATATTGTCCATGATTATTATCAATATGCAAATAGCTTTTGGTTGATTTTTAGTCTGGCTTTTTCACTCTATGTTATAGCAAGTAAAAAATCCAGGCTGCTTGCTGTTACTATATTAATAATGGTTGGTTATTCTGAATTTTCACAGTATGAAAATTTTTACAAAAAATTTGTTGTAGATATTAATGCTTCCCGTGAAGATTCTAAAAATATGGATAGACTAGCTATTGCTAGTAGTATTAAAAACTCTACGCCCAGCAACTCGATTATAGTTATATTTGGAGAAGAGTGGTTTCCTGAAATTTCCTATTATTCTGAAAGAAAATCAATTATGATTCCTTGTTGGGTAACGACAGAGCAAGCTAAAAACATTTTAGAAAATGGTGAAATTTATGGAGGCCTCACCATCTCTGCCATTATTATTAATAATAATGATAAAAGACTTAATAAAGAGATTGCAAGAAATTTTTTAATACATCATCAATATTTAGACCGAAAAAATACTTTAGAAAACTTTGATATCTATATGTCTTCGGATATAGCCGCAAAATAGTTAGCTGAATAATCAAATGAGTATAATCTATCTTTTAAAGCATTGGATGAATGGGAAAAATTCATTGTTAATTTTTGCATTAGCATGCATTTTTTTATGCTATGGATATGAAATGGCTAACTATACTCTTTCTATCGATGAAGAAGTATACGCAGCAGGCATGGCCTCATATAGAGGAGCGTTAGAGCAAGGTCGATGCGGAATGGCCTTGCTGATTAAATGGCATTGTGGCTCTTCGTGTAGCTGTAGCTTTTTTTCAAATAATAGGTCTCTTTGTGGCGTTATTATTGATCGCACGTAATCTTAAAAGCAAAAGCTGGCTATACCTCTTGTTATCTACAGTGATTTTCTTGCTCTGGATGTTTCCGAGACATAAGCTGTTTGATATTACTCTTTCTATTTTATTGATAGAAATCATCTCCTTTTTACTTCGAGCACCCACAGAAAGCCGTTATTTCTGCACAGGATTGTTCTTAGGTTTGATAGCTTGTTTTGGACGCAATCATGCTATTTATGGCGTTGCTGCCAGTCTTGGAGGTATGTTTTGGTTATGGATGAACCCTTCTTCGCGGATCTCTATCCT
>JAIPKF010000011.1 GCA_021733705.1 Chthoniobacterales bacterium | reverse complement strand
TCATGAGGCGCTGTGCAAAGCTTATTAGTATAAGGCGGGCGAAGGATTGTGATGCCGGGCTGTATGTGCACATACTGCTCAAATCACAATTCGAGAACAACGCAGTAATGATGAGCTTTCCACAAGCCGTAATAGATTTAGTGTGAAATATCCGGGTTAACCCGCATATTTCATACTGATCGTGACGAGGAGGCCGTGAAGGCTGATGGGGCAAGGCAGGCGATGAAGTCTGATAACATATGTGCATGTACACACTGCCAAATTCAAAATGGAAGTCTAACGCAGCGACTATATGACTTCCCGGTCTCTGCAGTAGATTGGTATGAAATATCCGGGTTAAAATAGAGTGTTGTGCTAAGTGAAGAAAAAATAATTTAATGTCTACTATTATTTATTTAAAAAACCAAAATTAAAATGAACATCTCTAAAGGAACACCCCTTATAAAAAGAGACGAAGAACCTCATAGAGCAGCTCCTTCAAATAATTCCTCAACCCATATTAGTAATACTTTGGGACATAAGATAAACCTTGCCCAGCATGGTATTGGAATCAATTTTTATGGCACTATAGGCAAAGAAAAACCGTCTCAACAACTCTTTGGTTCTACCATTACTAAAGAATCATCTTTGAAAGAACACCTCGTGACAGACCCCATAGACTCAGCAAAGGAAAAAGAGCATCTATTTTCGAAGCCCTCCTCTGCCTATGGTACTTTTACCAATACAGAAAAAAGTCCTTTTCTTCCTAAAATGTGGGATCATGACTCCATTGTTGATGCACTCAAGTTTCATCAACTACAAAGCAAAACCACATCCAATCCAAGGGTTAAAAACCAATCTGATTGTTTGTCTCTGCTATTGAATGATATTCTACAAAGTCAAGAAGCTTTGAAAAAAGCTGTTTACCACAAAGTAGGGGATGCTGCTAAGGCTTACCAAAATATTTTTTTTAATGGCATTAAATTTGTTGATGCGAATTTACAAAAGCAGCTAAACAATCAAATTCCTAAAGTCACTGAATTTCAAAATCAATCTCATGTACAAAAAAAAATAGCCTGTTGTTTTCTTGAAGTAGCTCTCTTAAGTCAACCAAATGAAAGCGAAGGAGCACTGAAACTAACCATTCGCGAGAACGGTACTGATCATTTACACAACCTTTCTGAGTTTTCTTTTGAAAAAGAAGGTTCCATGCAAGAGTACTACCAAATAATAAATAGTAAGAATATTGTTAGTGGCACAAATATACAAATTGTTGAAAAGCAGAAATCATTATTAGAAGAGGCTAGTAAATATTTAGAAGAGGCTAGACGCCTCACTTTTTTAAAATCTTGGACCTAATATCAGCTTAACCCGGATATTTCATACTGGTTCGTCGCGAGGCGCCGCGAATCCTGATGCAGACACCACCGGCGGTCGGGAGACCGCGAAGGCTGATGGGGTAAGGCAGACGAGCATTTTGATGCCGGGCTGTATGTGTACATACTGTCCAAATCAAAATGTGAGTCTAACGCAGCATCCATCTGGTTTCCCGGTCTCCGCAAGGTGATTGGTATAAAGTATCCGGGTTAATAAAAGAGCAGTACTCTTGCGCTGTGATTGCTCTTTGTAAAGAGGTCTCTTCTGGTGATTCTTGATATCCTAAGGCTTGAAGGGGTCTATTACTTACAAAAAAAAGAAACAAAAGCAACACAGTGAGGAGAACCTTCATGGAGGAATAGAGATTTTTAAAATCATGAGGCTAATAATGGTGTTATGGCCTTTCAAGAACTATAGGAGATGTCATGAAGTAGTCATAAAGGATTGCCTTTTAACCCGAATATTTCATACTAATCTAAAGCGAAATCCGGAAAATAAGATAGATTTTGCATTATGCTCCCATTTTGTTTTGGGCAATATAAATAGATACAGCTTTGCATCAACATTTCTCTTACTTGCCCAATCAGCATTCACGACTTCCTAGTCACAATCAGTCTGAAACATCCGAGCTAGTGCCACTTTAATTTTCGTCTTAACCTCTTTTATGATTACAAAATTTCGCAACCAACTTATTGCTCTTTTTTGTTTTCTTCTTTTTGTAGGAATTGGATCTATCTTTTTTTTAAGGAATTCTGTTCAAAAACCGTTCGCTATTATTCTTTTTATCGGAGATGGCATGTCTCCTAGTCTGCTAACAGCAACACGACTTTACGAGGGAGGTGCCGACCATCGTCTCGCCCTTGAAGAATTTCCGCAAGTCGCACTCACACGTACCTACGCCAACGATTTTGCAGTCCCGGATACTGCCTCTGCTGCCACAGCAATTGCCACAGGAGAACGTGTCAATCATCAAAGTCTAGCAATGAGTCCTGCAGGAAAACCTCTTACAACGCTTCTCGAAGAAGCAATGGCTAAAAATCGTGCAATTGGCCTCATTTCTAATGGCTCTCTCACTGGAGAAACAGTAGCAGCCTTCTACGCCAAATCACTTAATGCTCAGGACAACAATGAGAATGCCAAACAACTCGCGAAGCATTTCCCAATCGATGTAATGCTAGGAGGAGGTAGAAAATATTTTACTAACCAGGATTCAATAGTACTTAAAAAACCTGATCAACAAACTATTTCAGAAAATCTAAATTTCCTTCAACAACTGAGTGATAAAGGAATAGTCATTGTAAATTCAATGAAAGAATTGGGTATGATTCCAAGCTGGAAATCCTCTCCTGTTCTTGGATTGCTAACAGAAGAAGCATTTCCATTTCAGAACGAACGAATTTCAAAAGATGATTCCCCATCATTAGCTCAGCTTGTTGAACAGGGAATCCAACGACTTCAGCATTCTCGCCATGGATATTTTCTTGTGGTTGATGATGCCCTCATTGGACTAGCAGCCTCACTTAACAATGGAGAACAGCTCTTTCATGAGATCTCCGAATTTGATCAAGCCATTGCTCTAGCACGACAATATGCAGGACCTAATTCTCTAATTATTGTCACTGGAAAACAAAATCTTGGAGGGTTGCGCATGAATGGATATCCTTTTCGAAATGATAAAGGAGTTGCTGTGCTGGGTCTTAATCAAGAGGGCGCCCCCTCAATTACCTGGTCGACAGGCCCTGGACATAACATTAATGGATCTATATCGGGTACAGAAAATGCTAAAGAAACAACAAGTATTTTTGCTGAACCGAGTTCCTTTTTATCACCCTCTGCCTTAGGTATTGCAGAAGACACGCTTTCCATGGCTATTGGACCTGGATCAGAGCAGATTCACGGTGTCATTGATTTAACATCAATTTACGATGTAGTAAAAAAGAAACTATAATTGGAATTAACCGGGATATTTCATACTGATCGTGACGAGGAGGCCGCGAAGGCTGATGGGGTAAGGCGGACGAGCATTTTGATGCCGGGCTGTTTGTGTGTACATACTGTCCAAATCAAAATGTGAGTCAAACCCAGCATCCATCTGGCTTCCCGGCCCCCGCAGTAGATTAGTATGAAATATCCGGGTTAACCCCGAATATTTCATGCCGAATCGTCATGAAGTGCCGCGAATCCTTATAGTGACAAGGAAAGTGATGGATTGTGACGACGGCTGTATGTTTCATATTACCCGAGGAGCAATTCGAAGCTGACGCAGTATCGATCAGGTGTTTGCAAGCCGCAGCAGAATCGGTATGAAATATGCGGACTAGTTGAGCAGTTTTTCAAGAGAGGCATCGACGGGAGCTCCCAATTTAATCGCTTTCTGATAATGCGTTTTCGCCATCTCTTTTGCCGGAGGCTTACTTGTTGCATAAATCACAGCTAAGTTAAAGTGTGCGTCAGCATATTGTGGATTGATCTCCAATGCTTTCAAAATCTCACCTTCACCAGATTTTCCCTTGCCTGATGCAGCAAGTACAATTCCTAAATAGTTGTGAGCAGTAAAATCCTGATCATTGATCGCAATAGCTTGCCTTAAGTTTTTCTCAGCATCATTCATTTTTTCTTGGCGATATTGA
Source organism: Chthoniobacterales bacterium (assembly GCA_021733705.1). Lineage (GTDB taxonomy): Bacteria > Verrucomicrobiota > Verrucomicrobiia > Chthoniobacterales > UBA6821 > CAIWMF01. The sequence goes on along the minus strand of JAIPKF010000011.1, from coordinate 13,453 downwards.
ACAATTCCAAGTGTGGTGAGTGGAAAAGATTTTTTTGGATCTATTGATACTGCTTTTTTTAATACCGATTCTGCTTCTGCCATTTTACCAAGCTGAAATTGAACTACTCCTAAGTTAGAAAGTGTTAAATAATCATTAGGAGATAGTGCTACTGCAGCTTGAAAGTTTTTTTCAGCTTCCAAGTAATTATGACTCTCAAATTGTTCTTTTGCAGCCTTAATGAGTTCACGATGCTTTCGTGAAGCCTCTGCACTATTTTTGATATCTACTAGTGGATTATCATGTAAAGGATGCTCCATATTATTTGGGGGTGCTTGAGAAGCATTATGTGAATTAACTACTTCTCCCTTATCACTTGGGTGATCTTCTTTTTTAGAAGCAGCTGTCGAAAGCACTAATAAATCATCATTCTCTTCTTCAGTATTTACGGGAAGCACAGGCATATCTTTAAATAGAGATTTTTCCTCTGGAGTAAGCTTAATAGGCCTTGCTAATTTTTTAAGCTCATTAGAAAGGGTTACTGAGTTAACCTTAAGTTTTTCTAAGTCTTCAGTAATCAACTTTTTGATTTGGAGACGTTTTGCCTCAGCTTTTAATTCTCGAATCACAATTCCCCTGAGTAATTGATTTTCAGCTATAGCATTCTCCTGTGGCTGGTGAAGATCTTCTTTTTTATTCATAGCCAAGAGTTCTTCATTTTTTTTATCTAGTTGATTTTTGAGCTCACTATAATGACTATCTTTAAGTTGAACTTCTGCTTGCAGCAGTGATAATTTTTCAGTTGCAGATGCAAGTTCTTTTTGGAGCTTTTCAGAATCAAGGCGTACACTAGTAAGCTCTTTTTCTTTCATGATCAAAAGATGATCTTTTTCTGGCTCTGCTTTCTCTAATTCAGTAATTTTCTTTTGTTGCTCCATTAATTTGAGAGAACTTTCTTGGAGTTGTTTTTTGTAAAGAGCTATTTCTTCTTGAACTGCAGCTTGACGAGAGGAAGATTCCTCAAAGAGTTTTATTTTTTCATTAGCCACAGATAGTTTTTTTTCAATATCTAGTTTTTTAGTTTCTAGAACTTGGTATGCGTGCTGTGTTGCTTGAGCCTCTTCCTTAAAACGATTTGAACTACCCTGCTGATCCTTTTTCATGGTCACGATCTGTGCTTGCAGAGCTGCATCATCAGCACGAAGATTATCAATTTGTAAACGTAACAGAGTGGCTTCTTTTGCTTGTTTTTCAGCCTGACTCAATGATACGTTAGCTTCTAGAAGCTGTTTTTTAAGAGTGCTGTTAAGCTCATTAGTAGCGTTATGCTCATTCTGAGAAATAAGAAGTTTTTGGTGTAATAGAGCTGCATTATTTTTTTCTTTATTTACCTCTACTTGTAACTCTTCCAGCTGTTGCTTTGCGCCAACAGCTGCTACAAGAGATGCAGCAGCTCGATTTAAGTGATCTTGCAATTGTTTATTTTCTTCTAAAACAATCTCCTGATCTGCGGCAAGATCATTAACTTTGCCTTCTAATGTTCTTACGGATTGCTGCAATAACTCTTCACGCTTGGCTCCGCGTAAATGTACTTTAGAAAGATCATTTCTTAAATCTGTAACTTGGCGTTCTGTTTTTTCAAGTTGAGACTTCATGTCAACAATAACAATTTTGGAGTGATCGAGCTCAATCGTTTTATCATGGAGATCTTGTTGAACTTTTTGCAGTTCCAATTCTGTTTTTTTGAGCTGTTGTTGAAGTTGAGTAATTTGTGGATCAGAAATATTTTTTTTTGTTAAAGGAGGGGTTATTGAGATACTGGGTCTTTCTTCTAATTTATGATCTACCTCCTTAGGAGAAGGCTCCTCATGTGAAAGCTTATTGTTAACAGGCATCTCATGAGAGACAGTTTTTTCATAAGAGTCTTCATTTTCCAAAGGTTTTGGAGGTAAGGTACTATTTAGTCTTGCAAGACTATCTCGTACTTTGTGTAAACGATAATCAACAACAGGCTGCTGCCAATCAGGATTGTTGTTGCTAAGTGCTTTTAAAATATCTTCTGCATATCGATATTTATCGATGGCTTCAGCTTCTTTTCCAGAACGCTCAAGACGCTCTGCTTGTTGAAAATTTTGATAAGCAATCAGAAATTCCTGAGCAGGATCATTAGAATTTGAGGCTATTGCTGATCTTAAAAAAAATAAAAAAACAGAAAAAAGAAAGAGGAATTTAAAGCAGGTGTGTCTTTTGTGCCACATTTCGAAAAAATAATGATTACTTTTGATCGCAAAAAACATCATAGGTACGTTATTCGAGCACCCAAATAAGTGCAATTCTCAATGGCAGCTGTCTGAACAGCACTTTTAAAAAAGTAAAAAATTCCGTAAGCTCAAATATTTCGTACTGAAGTGTTCTAAGGCGCTCTGCAAATCCTATTAGTACAAGGAGGGAGAAGAATTGTGATGCCGGACTGTATGTGTACACACTGCTCCAATCAAAATGTGAATCTAAGACAACAGTCGTCTGGCTTCCGAGTCTCCGAAGAAGATTAATATGAAATATACAAGATAAAGAAAAAAATAAGTTTCGGGTATATTCAGAAACAGAAATTACTGTAACCTCAGATTTCATGTTGAACTTCGGTGTATATTACACGTCTTTAGGCTCCAGGAAACCTTCAAGCTGGCGCAAACGTGTTGGATGCCGCATTTTACGTAGGGCTTTTGCTTCAATCTGACGAATGCGCTCACGAGTAACTTTAAATTGTTTACCCACTTCTTCTAGAGTCCTAGAGTACCCATCAACCAAACCAAAACGCTGTTCCAGCACTTGGCGTTCACGCTCTGTTAATGAATCGAGAACATCTTTGATTTTATCTTTAAGCAAAACGATTGCTGCCATATCAGCAGGATTCTCTGCTGATTTATCCTCAATAAAATCACCAAAACTGGTATCATCACTATCGCCCACAGGAGCCTGCAAAGAGATCGGCTGTTGGGCCATCTTGAGAACGGCTCGAACACGCTCTACGGGAAGCTGAATTTCATCTGCAATTTCTTCTGGGGTTGGTTCACGACCATATTCTTGAACAAGTTGTTTTTGAACTCGTATCAATTTATTAATCGTCTCTATCATATGTACTGGGATACGAATAGTACGGGCCTGATCAGCAATAGATCGAGTAATAGCTTGACGAATCCACCATGTTGCGTAAGTAGAAAATTTATAACCTCGACGGTACTCAAATTTTTCTACTGCTTTCATCAATCCCATGTTTCCTTCTTGAATCAAATCAAGAAATGAAAGACCTCTGTTCGTATATTTTTTTGCAATAGAAATAACTAGACGCAGATTTGCTTCGACCATTTCTGTTTTTGCACGCAAGGCAGATCGGAAATGTTTTTTAAGGTCACGATGTCGCAGCTCAAAATGCTCTGTCGACATCCAATTACGGTGATGGTGTTCTTCACGTTGAACGACAATTGCCTGGATTAAACGACGCGATGTTGGACTCGGGATTTGAATATGGTTTTCATGCTCGAGGCGCAACTCCTGTAACGTTTTAATATGCTCATCTGCTAAAGTAACAAAATCTTCAGTGATCTTCTGTTTAAAATAAAACCGAGGGTAGAGTTTAATAATCTCCTCAATTTGTTTTTCTATTTCTTTGATATCTTTAGGATGCGGCTCTTTCTTAGAAAGAATTTTTTTGCTGTAAATGAGTGATGTTTCAGAAGCAAGACGCTGCAATTGTTGGCACAAGCGAGGTAATGTTTTCAAGTAACGTTCACGACTTTCAATTTTTTTATCGAGAATAACGCGATCAAAACGTTCTCGAGAGTCAAGTAAACGCTGTGCTAAATCAATATGAGCGTGAGCAACAAAGCCAAAACGGTAGAGAACATTCTGCATTTCTGTTTGTGCCTGCTCAATACGTTTGGAAATTTCTACCTCTTGTTCTCGAGTGAGCAGAGGGACCTGACCCATCTGTTTGAGATACATGCGTACAGGGTCATCAAGAATATCAAGACGCCCATCTGACTTTTCATCCTTTTCATCTTTGTCATCATCATCATCTGATTTTTTGATCTCTTTGACGCGATCAACATCAGAAGAATCAATAATGTCTATTTCTACAATGCGAAGTTGAGTTAAAATAGATTCAACCGTTTCGGGATTATTCATTCCCGTTGGAAGGTGTTCCTCAAGATCTTCAAAAGTAATATATCCTTGCTCTTTTGCTAGTTTGAGCAGCTCACGGACTTTTTCTTGTAAAAGTTTTTGAGCTTCTGCAGGGTTTTTGGGAATAACATCACTTTTAAAAAAAAGAGCCCTGCCTGCAGAGTCCCCATGAGGAAGAGTCTCCTCCAGCATCTTTTTTTCTTTAGTTGTTTTATCAGTAGGCTTTTTAACCGATGGATTATTAGTTTTTATTTTATCCTGATGTTTTATCTCAGGTGTTACTAAAGGCTTCTTAGAGGAAACTGTTGAAGAGGGTAATTTTTTTTTAGAAATCTTTTTATCAGCTTGTGAAAATGGTTTCTTTGCAACCTTGGGAGCTGATTTCAATGGCTTTTTTACAGAAGGCTTAATTTTTGAAGAAGAGGCCGCAGTCACTTTGAGAGGCTTTACTTTTTTTTTGGTCTCAGGTAGAGCCTTCTTCTTAGGGGAAACTTTTTTTATGATAGCTTTTGAAGTGCTGCTTTTTTTCACCACTCTTTTTTTTACTAAAGGACTTTGCCCTTTTACATTTAGAGAGGCAACGGGCTTTGATATTGAGGAAGATTTCTTTTTAGTCACTGATTTATAAGCTGTAAAGAATGAAAAGAATGCAAGGGTGAAGTGTGAGCGACAATCAATGTACTCTTTTTTTCACGAAATACTAGTCCCTATATTCATTAAATTGAACTACGATGTCCTGAACGCTCGCGTATCGAGCACTGTAGGTCAAGGATTTCTTTCTGAAGTAATATGATTTGATCTACAGGAATTCCCGGTTTTCTTAATTGAGCTGTGACCTCCGTCTGTCGACGCTTCCAGTAAGCAACCTGAAATCCAGTCCAAAGATCTTGTGCAGCACTCAAAGGATTAGAGATAGTCTTTTCAAGATTCCAAGAGGAGACAAGGTTTTGCAAAGAAAGAGAAAGTGATGGAAGGAGGACTGTTATCGGCTGGGATGAAGAAAAACAATTAAGTGAAAGTAATTCCTCAAGCAGCCCTAATTCTGGATCGAGCTCATGCGGCATGGGCGATTTTTGCTTGCATAACCAAGCGTGAACTTCTGGATGAGCAAGTGCCAAGCGGCATAAAAGTTCTGTTCCAGCAGAAATTTTTGGGGGAGTAGTAACTATTTTTTGTTCTTCAGATATTGAGTCAGTTGTCACTAGACTCGGCACTAATGAAAGCAATGCTGAACTAGAAATTCCAAGCCTCAAAGCTACATGGGCAGTTGTCCTTTCTCTGAGAGCTGCATTAGGCAATAAGGTTAAATAAGCAGCAAGTTGTTTTGCTAAAGCTGCTGTGCGATGTGGAGTTATAGGAAGTTCTCTCTCACTTTGAACTCGATTAATTGTGAAATCAAAAAAATCTTCAGCACCGACAAGAAGTTTTTGAAACATCTCTATTCCCTCTTTCTGAATCAGCGAGTCTGGATCCTCTCCTTGGGGCAGTACTGCAACACGAACTTCAAAACCGTTGGCTAATAAAGCTGGCAAGGAACGCTCCACTGCATTTTTTCCTGCAGTATCCGAATCAAAACAAAGAATCACTCGTTCTACAAAACGTCGTAACAATCGAGCTTGTTCGCTCGTAAAAGCTGTTCCTTGCGGAGCTACCACATTGTGACATCCATGCTCAAAAGCAGCAATAAGATCAATTTGACCTTCCAGAACAATCGCTTCTCCTGCTTGAATGAGAGCTCTTTTACTTTTATCGATACCAAAAAGAATTTTTCCTTTTCTAAAAAGTGAGGTTTCAGGGGAATTGACATACTTAGCTTCTTTAGATTCCTCTGATAGTATTCGACCACTAAATCCAATCACTTCACCGTAGTCGTTTCGAATAGGAAACATCAAACGATGGCGAAAGCGATCATACGTTTCTCTGGAATCACGTTCTAATAGCATACCAGCAGCAATAAGCTCTGCACTACGAAATCCTGCTTTCTTTCCCCATATTTTTAATGCATCCCAACTAGCAGGTGCGTAACCAAGCTGCCAAGCGACTGCTATTTCTTTGGAAAATCCACGTTTCTTTAGATAGGTGCGTGCTGGAGCTGCAGCAGGAGATTTTAATAGCTGATGATGATACCAAAGTGCAACTTGACGATGCAGATCTAAAAAACGTCCACGCTCATTTCGCTGTGCAGTATCGCTAGCACTCGATTCCTCAATTAAGGCTATTCCGGAACGCTCTGCCAAACGCCTAACCGCTGTAGGAAAATCAACATGCTCATAGTCCATGACAAATCGAAAGACTCCTCCTCCAACACCACAGCCAAAACAATGATATGTTTGACGGGCAGCATTCACGTGAAAAGAGGGACTCTTCTCATGATGAAAAGGACAAAGTGCCCGAAAGTTTACTCCCGCACGCTTGAGCGGAAAATAGGAACCAATCACAGTGACGATATCGCTTGCTGCAGCTACGCGCTCAATGCTTTCTTGGGAAATTTTCATGACGTTATCAAAATAGAAAGATCTTATCAGCAGTCACCCACGTTTCAATCAAAGCCCGATTGAGGAACAGTTGATAGGGCTGTATCGCTAATGAAAGTCTATTACTTGAAAGGAGAATGTGTGGCATTGAGAACAAGATGAAAAGGCTGATGATTCTTTACAGCAACTGAATTTAAGTAGAAAGATGCAGAGATGAATGAATATTTTTTTTAAAAAAATTCACTTATCTTTTCGGGTCTTGGTTCACTCTAAATCGATTAAACCGTCCCTCTTTATCCACCCAAATTAATTCACCTCGAGGATTATTATCTGTAGCGTATTTTTCTGCTAAACTCCATTGAAAGTCTCGATTAACTTTATAAAGAGTATTTTCTTTGGTGTTTTTTCCTAGTGTCCTTGGAAAGCTTTTGGTAATCACCTGCCCTCTCGAGTTATCATCTAAACCAAATAGATTTTTATCTTTATAAGAATATTTTTTTGATAAATTGGGATAGGTAAGAGGAACATAGCCCGCTATGTGTTTAGACTCAATCAGGCCATCAAATAGAATCTCTTCATTTTTTCTTTCAATAGCAGACATTTTTCCAATTTCTCTATTCGTTCTGAGCTGCTCAATATCAGCTTTTATTCTTTCAGCATATTCATTTGCCTCATGCACAATAACTGTAGTCATTCCAATAAGACGGTGTTTTGGTTTTTTGATGTCTGAATATTGAGGTAATAACGAAGCTTTATCTTTGGGATGATCAGCATAAATCGGTGTAACTTTCGTATCTTTGGAAGTTGAGATAAATGGATTCCCATAATCAGGGCTGCATTCATTGACTGCCTTAGAAAAATGAGATGGTGATTTATAAGTTTTAATAAAGCTAGAATCCTTTAGTTTAAAAGAGCTATTGAGTTGGGAGAATTTTTGGACTCTATCATTTTCCAGCAGATGTTTTTTTTCTATTTCTTCAAACGCTTTTGATTTGTAGGGAATTGGTTGCTTGAAAATGATGCTGTCAACTGCTTTTTGCACATAGCTTCTTCTGGCACGATTTGTTTTAAAATAGCTGAGATAATCACCTCGAAAATTTGCTACATAAAATTTTCCTGGGTTTGCTCTGATTTCTTCTTCTGTAATTTCCTCGGTTCCATCTTGATTAATGGCATAGTTCCTTGGTTTCACGGGCCTCACATGAAATGCTATTTTACGCATGAGTGTTTTGGCGCCAAATTCACTATCACTTGAATCGGGACTTGAATCGCTTTCTGCAGGAATATCTATTTTTTGAAAATCGAACATTATTCCAGAAAGATCATTTTCTGAAGAGTCAGAACTTTCTTCATCATGCTTTGGAGTTTCAGGAAACAGCCTTCTAGATGGGCAAGAAATAGTAGTTTCTTGAATTGTCTCAGTAGTATGACTTACAAAATTTTTGTGAATCGAATGACTTGCTACGTTATTAAAAAAAATGGACGCAAGCCCAATAAAAAGCTCCTCACACTCAAAGAGCTCAACGCCATCAGGAATCTCATCTAATCCTATTTGCCCAATCACCAACGCCTCCTCTATCCATAGAGGTTCTTCAGCACATGATTTTAACTCTCTATCACGACCACACACCAACATCTTTTCTTTTATTTGAGATCCCTCTCCTTTTTTATTGATAAGCGCATTACTCCATGTGAAGTAATCGATAGCATCATTCCAACTTATTCCACTGAGGGAACCCTCATTCTGCCCTATCACTTTGTAAAAATAACTTCCTGGCTCTCCATATCGAACGATGACTTCTTGGGTTTTATTATCAATACTCCTTTCAAAACTACCTCTTAAATCACTCTTAGCTGTACTATTTAAAAATAGAACATAATTATTACAGTCAATTGCGCAGAGTGCCTTTAGGTAAAATAATCCTGATAAAATAAAAAAAATGAAAAGTTTGTATTTAGAAAAACTCACAATAATTTTTACAGGAGTAATGTTTTATTGTTCTAGTGCTTTTTTTAACTCTTCTTCTTGTTGGAGTATTTGCTCTGGGTTGTTTTGAACCTCATACTCTATTTGAGCAGCAATAGCAGCTGCTATCTCTTGGACTTGTCTCTCTGCATACTTGCGTAAGATAGTTGCAATAATGCTTCCTGGATCTACAAAATTGGAATAGCAAATGAAGCTTTCATTTTCATGAGGAACGACAAGAAAAGACCCTTTACCTCCCTTGCTATATTTTGAACGAAGGACCTTCCAAGAAATTTCATAACCTCCATCTTGAGGTAATGATCTAACAACGTTACGGACTTTGGAAACTTCATTTGGAAAAAATGGAACCTGAAGTTCATAATCTAACTCAGCAATATTAGCTGTAGGACGAGTACTAACGTTAACATTAACGCAGTGAGGAATAAAATGAGGAGCATTTGGAGCATCCCAAAAAACAGCTGCTGATTGCAGAGGAGTTGCATGAACTAAAAGATATACGTGAAAATAAGGCCATGAGGAATTTGAAATTTTTTCAGTTACTAAAACTTGTTTTCCACTATGGAGTAAGGCATGTTGTTTTTCATTGAGAGCACTCCAAGAATCTAAAGACTCTGCTATACAAGAAACAACTAGAGTCAATATAGTAAAAATTGTGACACTTGCTTTTGTAATCATTTTTTTAAATATGCCTAGAGGCAATTATATCATTGATATCTTAAAGATAAAAGAGTGTTGATGAATATTAACCCGGATATTTCATACTGATCGTGACGAGGAGGCCGCGAAGGCTGATGGGGCAAGGCGAGTGATGAAGTCTGACGACGGCTGTGTGTGTACACACTGCCCGAGGAGGACTTCAAGTTCAACGCAGCATCCATGTGACTTCCCCGCTTACGCAGGTGGTCGGCATGAAATATCCGGATTAAGTCTTTATATTAATAAAAAAATTATTTACTCAGAAAGGAAATCTATGAACGCCAATAACAGCATGTTTGGTAAAAAAATAGCTGGTATTCTAGCTCCTCTTTTTGCACTGCGAGGGAAAGAGGATCTTGGTATCGGGGACACAGCGGCACTGATTGAAATGATTAACTGGGTTTCGGAACATGGATTTCAAGCCCTTCAAATGTTGCCCATCAATGAGACAAGTAATAATAATAGCCCTTATGAAATTCTTAGTGCCATGGCACTAGAACCCTCAACCATCACAACACATCCAGATTGGCTGCCAGATCTCACCAAGGAGGATTACAATGCGATTATCCAGCGCTATGACATTGAGAAAATGGTTGCAGGAAATGTTCAATATTCTCTTGTTAAACAGTGCAAACAAGAGCTTCTCAATGCTTCATGGTCCCGCTTTCAGCTGAGGGATGCTCAAGAAAAGCAGGTCTGTGATTATCGGAGCTTTCAAAAAGAGGAGGCCTATTGGCTAGCTGATTATACACTTTATAGAGCACTTCTAGAGCATCATAAAAATCAAGAAGATTTTTCAAAGTGGAATCCTGATACCCGAAATGCTGTTTCTGCAAGAAAATGGTTAACAACTCTCCCAGAAAAAGAAAAACAGCACTTTGAAAAACGTCGTGATTTTTTTTCCTATCTACAATGGCTGGCAACCACACAATGGAAAAAAGTTTTTGAAATAGCATCCTCTCTGGGAGTTGCTTTAATTGGAGATATTCCCACGGGAGTCCATGTTGCTAGTGCAGATGTTTTTTCTAGACCTGATATATTCGATGCAGAAAAATATGGAGGGGCTCCTCCTGAAAAACTTTTTCAATCAGACCCTTTCACGATGCGTTGGGGACAAAACTGGGGCATACCTCTTTATAAATGGGACCAAATGGAAAAGGATAATTTTCAATGGTGGCGACTTCGAATTCGATTTTTGCGATCTTTTTTTCATATTTTACGGATCGATCATGCTTTAGGACTCTTTCGCATTTATAGCTTTCCTTGGCCACCAAAAATCAATGATGAATTTTTATATCTTACCGAAGAGGAGGCGCTGAAAAAAACACAAGGTACCCTACCTCACTTTGTTGATTATGCTGATGATACACCAGAGCATGCTACTCATAACAAGGAAAGAGGAACCAGGTTGCTTCATGTTTTTCAACAAGAAGCAGGAGGCCATCAACTTATTGCAGAAGACCTAGGTGATGTTCCTGAATATGTTCCAGAAGTGTTGCAAAAATTAGAAATTCCTGGATTCAAAATTCCTCTTTGGGTACGCGACCAGAAAAATAAAATGATTTCGGCGTGTGACTATCCAATGATTTCTATTGCCACATATGCAACACATGATCATCACCCCTTGCGCAAACAATGGGAAAATTGGCAATCTGAAGTGAGAGAAAAAAATTCAGCAGCTCTAAGTGCTGAAAAAACGTTACATGAATTTCTCGATTTTATTCACCTTTCTAATCTAGATTCTTTAACACCCTATGAGGGGAAGATTCATCAAGCACTTCTGAGTACACTTTATGAAAGTCGTTCTTGGCTTGCAATGGTGATGATTACAGATTTTTTGGGATTAACTCAGACATTCAATGACCCAGGTAATCTTAACGATTCAAACTGGAGAGAAAGAATTCCACTCTCTATTGACTCCTGGAATAAAAAATATGCTACCATTTTAGCTTCTTTAGATAAGGCATTGAAGGAAAGTGGAAGGTTTCATAAATTGTAATTTTTTATTCAATTACTTCTGATCCTATATGTTATCAGAATCTGTAATTTTTTATAAAGTTCCTAATAGGATTTTCTTGTTGCGAAGAAGATAAAATCATATTAGACTACAGGCCCCCTGTTGAGTAATACAGGTTACTTTAGACAAAAACCAATTAATTCTATTTAAAATTTATTTCTTTTATATGTCAAATCTAACAAAACGTGATCTTGTTGTAGCTATTAGTAACGAGACGGGACTTATTCAGTCTGACGTTTTTGATGTTATTCAAAAAACACTTGATCATATTACTGAAGCTGTTGCTCAGGGCCAAAATGTTGAGTTAAGAAATTTTGGTGTTTTTGAAGTCCGCTTGACCCGTCCTCGTGTTGGACGTAACCCTAATCGTCCAGAAGTTGACGTTTCTATTCCTGCGAGAGCTACTGTTAAATTCAAAGCTGGAAAAATTATGCGCCAACGTGTTTTACTTCGCACCGAAGAGTTAAAAAACTCTTCCGTCAGCTAAGTACTTTATTAGCTGCTATTATTGTGATCTTCGTCCAATAGAGTGCCTACTTCTTCCCGGATACGTCTTCGCGGTATAAGGCAAAATAATCTTCAAGGTTTTGACCTTGATTTGCCAACACAGTCGCTTGTGGTTGTTACTGGCCCTAGTGGAAGCGGCAAGTCGAGTCTTGCCTTCGACACTATTTATGCAGAGGGCCAGCGACGGTATGTAGAGACCTTTAGCCCTTACACTCGCCAGTTCCTGGATCGCATGGATAAGCCTCAAGTGGCCTCCATTGAAGGGATCCCTCCTGCAATTGCCATTGAGCAGAACAATAATGTAAGAACATCACGTTCCACTGTTGGCACGATAACTGAGATCAATGATTATTTAAAACTCTTGATGTCAAGAGCTTCCAAGGCTTCCTGCCCTGAATGTCAACGTTCTATTCAAACAGAATCACCAGAGTCAATTTCTAGAAAAATTCTCAAGATTTTTTTAAAAAAACAACTTTTTATCACCTTTCCTGTTACCACAGGAATCATCCCAGAGGAAAACCAAGAAGAGGATATTAATGCTGCCTTTGAAGATTTCTCAAAACCGATCCCTCCCAAAAAAATAGCTCAACCACAAGAACGTTCTCCTTCTGATTTTTTTCATTTTTTACAAGAGCAGGGTTACCTACGTGTCTGGATTGATGGAAAAATTCACCGTACTGATGAATCCCCCACAATCACTACTCTTCCCTGTGTTGTTCTAGTAATACAGGACCGCATTGAAGTTATTGAGGCAAACCAGGGACGTCTGAGCGAAGGGATTGAAACAGCACTGCGTCTTGGGAAAGACCGAATCACTTTTATTTCACAAGAAGATGGAAAGGCTTATCCCTATTCTTCGGGCTGGCATTGCGCTCATTGTGATACGAACATTCGTCCTCCAACTCCTGGTCTATTTAGTTTTAATAATCCTCTAGGTGCATGTCCTTCCTGCCGTGGTTTTGGACGCGTGATTGGGTTTGACTATGATCGTGTAATGCCTGACCGATCGTTAAGTGTAGCTGGAGGAGTCATTAAACCGTTCCAAAGCGGACAATCTCGTGATTCACAACGTGACCTACTTCGAGCTTGCGCTTATCACGACATCAACATTCATACACCGTTTGAAAAACTGTCAAAAAAAGATCAAGACTTTATTATTCAAGGGGAGCAAGGCGCGGATATTTCACGAGAAGACTTAAATGGGGCTCAATGCTGGTATGGAGTTGAGGGATTTTTTAAATGGTTGGAGCGAAAATCTTATAAGATGCCTATTCGTGTTTTTTTAAGTCGTTATCGCTCTTATAAACCCTGTGAAAGTTGCCATGGTGATCGTTTTCAACCAGAAACATTAAACTATCGTCTCCCTCTCAAAAAGCCTCTTACTCTCCCTGAAATAACATCGTTACAAGTAAGCCGCCTTATTCCTCTTCTCAAGGAATTTCCTATTCCCAGCGACGACCCAGGCATCAACATGCTCTGCGATCAGATTATCTCTCGATTGGGTTATTTGGATGATGTCGGACTTGGTTATCTTTCTCTTGATCGTCCCACCCGTTCCTTATCGGGTGGAGAAATTGCACGTGTTAATCTCACACGATCCTTGGGTGCCTC
>JAIPKF010000010.1 GCA_021733705.1 Chthoniobacterales bacterium | reverse complement strand
TATTAGTTGATTCGCGATTGGTAGTCAGTTGAACAGCCTTTTTGAAACAGTTCCCCCTCTCTTCATAATTGGTAAACATATCATAGGAAGAGGTCCCTGGAGAAAATAGAATAGCATCTCCAAAACGAGCAATCTCTTCCGCCTTGGAAACAGCCTCTTCCACAGTATCTGCCTGATAAGAGCGAATCATATTCCACTCTGAAGCGATTGATTTTTTTAATTCTCCGATAAGGATTGCCACTTTAACACGATCCTGAATTAAAGGGAGAAGAGGCTTAAACGAGGATCCTTTATTTTTACCCCCAGCAATTAAAATAATAGGACGTGATTTATCAATGGAGAGTATTGCTTTCTCTAAGGCATCGAGTGTTGTCGATTTGGAATCATTGATCCATAAAATTCCATTATTCTCAGCGACCCACTCACAACGGTGTGCTGGAGGAGTATAATCTTTGATTGCCTTGCTCATCGATTCTAGAGGCTGCTTTAAAGCAATCCCAACCGCAAAAGCAGCCATAAGATTCTCTACGTTGTGTAAACCTCGTAAATGGGTCTCTTGAATATTAAGAAAAGGCTCTTGTTTGTAAAAAAGAAGATTATTAGAAAAAGAAAAATCAGCTTCTTGAGTGATTGTACTGAAGGTAATACAACGTGCTTTTATTCCTGCCGATATTCTATCAAAGGAAAAGGGAATCACAGCACTATCCTCTTCCTTAAGATTTTTAAAAATGCGTAATTTTGCAGCACGATATTCTTCTATGCTCTGATAACGGTCGAGGTGATTGGGAGTGAGATTTAACCAAACAGCGACATGAGGATGAAATGTTTCAACTCCTTCTAATTGAAAAGAGCTCACCTCAATGACAAAAAGATCGAGTTGATCACTTAGGAGGAGAGCCTCTGAAAAAGGAAGTCCAATATTACCACAAGCAATAGTACGTAATCCTGCACCTTGAAGTACTCTTGTGGTTAATTCTGTTGTTGTTGTTTTTCCATTGGTTCCAGTAATGGCAATGAGAGGTCGAGAAGTAAAAGAACTGGCCAACTCGAGCTCTCCTAGTACAGGAGTCCCTTTTCGGGTGACATTCGTGACAAGTGGTGCAGTTAGAGGTATCCCTGGACTTAGGATGGCTAAGTCGTAGATCGTAGGATCGTTTTCAGCTTCAGCCCCTAGATATACTTTAATTTTATCTGAAGATAATAGCGCTCTCTTTTCTTTTAGTGATTCCGAAGTGCCACTATCGACAACAGAAACAATGGCTCCCTTTTGAAAAAGTAATCGAGCTGCGGCGAGGCCACTTTTCCCCATGCCTAACACAATACATTTTTTTCCTTGATAGTTCATAACTCACCTCAGCTTTAACGTTACAAGACCGATGATTCCTAGAACAATGGCCATAATCCAAAATCGGATAGTCACAGTCGACTCCTTCCAGCCACTCAATTCGAAATGGTGATGGAGTGGTGACATTTTAAAAATACGACGTCCCGTGAGTTTAAAACTTGCTACTTGTAAAATAACGGAGAGAGCCTCTGCTACAAAAATACCTCCCACAAGCATGAGCAAAATTTCTTGCTTACAGCTAATAGCAAGAACTCCGAGGAGCCCCCCAATTGCAAGTGATCCTGTATCCCCCATAAAAACACGAGCAGGGTGACAATTCCACCAGAGAAATCCAAGGGCAGCACCTGCTAGAGCCATACTCACAATAGAGAGCTCTCCTGAGTAAAGATTGTGTGGTATCTGAAGATAGGTAGCCACTTTAAGATTGCCTGCTAGATAGGTAAATATGGCATAGGCAAAGGCAGCCATGACAGTGCACCCTGCAGCCAATCCATCGAGACCATCCGTAATATTTACTGCATTAGAACTCCCAACAATGACTAAAAGATAAAATAGAAAGGTTGCTACAATACCGAGGTGAGCAATGAGAGGTCCTTTTAAAAAAGGAACATAGAGTTCTTGAGCTTGCACTGATAAGGAAGGAATGAAGATAAAAGCGAGTGTTACCATCGCAGCAAGCAGCGATTGAAGGAGGAATTTATGACGACTGCTAATGCCTGCTGATTTTTTCTTAGTTACTTTAAGGTAGTCATCCAGAAATCCTAAGGCCCCCAGATAAGCTGCTGTAAAAAATGAAATCCAGATCAATGGGTTATTGAGACGAGCCCAGAGAATTGTAGAAAATAGTACGGAACCGACGAGTAAAATCCCTCCCATGGTTGGAGTCCCCTGTTTATCTTGATGCAAAGCAAACGTACGATTTAAGTCTTCAGCGGTGCGAATGGGCTGGCCCACACGAAGAGCAATGAGACGCTTGATAACTGATCTCCCAAAAAAAAGAGAGAGTAGAAAAGCTGAAAGGCCAGCCCCCATGGCTCGAAAAGAGATATATTGAAAAACATGAAATGCTTTTGCAATGTCACTACCGTGAAAAAGGTCACTGAGTTGATAAAGATAATAGAGCATGGATGAAGAGAGGTTAGAAAAGATCGCTGCAACAATTAAAGAATGATGAGGATGAGAGAAATGATTAAAAAATCTATGTCATTGTTAACCCGGATATTTCATGCGCATCGTTATGAATAAGTTTTTTCTGGCTTGGGAGAGAAGCAGAGTGCTGATCTTTTAAAGGAAATTCCTGCTGCTGGCACAAGACTCTTACCGCCTCTGCGACCTTGTTTAAATGAGCACGCTTACTCCCTTTTATAAGAAGAATATCTCCACTACGCAGCAATGAGGAAACAAGCTTTATAGCTTCATTGTTGTCGCTAACATGATAAACCTCTTTCATTCCTGCATCACGGGCAACTTCTGCAAGAGGAAGAGTTTCATGGCTCACTACAATTAACAGATCCACAAGTTCAGCAGCTTTGAGACCGACACGTGTGTATCCCTGCATAGTATAATCACCTAACTCCCCCATACATCCTAGGAGAGCAATTCGCCTTGATCCCTTTAGCGAAACAATTGCATTCAAGGCTGCCTCCATGGAATCAGGACTGGCATTATAACAATCATCCACGAGCGTTATCCCACCTAATTGATAAAGCTGCAGTCTGCTTTGGGAAGGTTGTAATTTTTCAAGAAGAGCCACTCCCTCTTGAAATGAAATTCCGCATTCTAATCCTACAGCTAGAGCAAACAATGCATTATGGACCATATGAGCTCCAATCACTGGTAAAAATCCAGGAAGCGATACTCCTTGGTAAGAGACTTGAAATTGCATACCCTGTGTCAGAGGTACTAAATGTGTGGCTTGTAAGTCTCCAGTTCCAATACCAACACGAAGAATACGTGCTTGAGTCCTAGAGGCTAATAGATCACAAAAATCATCAGCAGCAGGTAAAATAGCAAGACCATCAGGAGCCAGCTCAACTAATAAATTTCCTTTTTCCTGGGCAATAGCCTCTCGTGATCCTAAAAAACCGATGTGAGCAGTTCCAATATTGGTAATGATTCCTATATCTGGTTTTGCAATGGCAGCTAGTGGAGCTATTTCCCCAGCGTGATTCATTCCAATTTCCCATACTGCAACCCGATCACCCTTAGAAGCCCTTAAAATGGAGAGGGGAAGCCCAATATGATTGTTATAGTTGCCTTGAGTAGAGGTAACCTTAAGAAAAAAACTTAAAAGTGCAGCAGTAAAATCTTTAGTGCTTGTTTTCCCATTGCTTCCAGTTAGTACAACAGATCGAAGACCTAACTCCCTTCGCCATGCAGTCGCAAGTGATGTCAATCCATGAAATGTATCAGTGACACGTAGCACTCCAAAATTAGAGGGGAGATCTTGAGGGGTAGTTCGATCACAGAGTACTCCGAGAGCCCCTTTTTTAGAGGCCTCCTTAATAAAAGAATTTCCATCAAAATACTCTCCACGAAGAGCAATATAGAGTTCACCTTCTTTAATACCACGAGTGTCATGAGAGACCCCAGATATGAGAGCCTCACGATTACCACTAAGAATTTCAGCACCACTCCAAGCAGCTATTTGAGAAAGTGAAATAGGATCCATAAGATTCATTAAAGAAATATAAAAGAGAGAAGGTTGCGGAAAAAATCTACCAATAAAAAAGTTATCTCCATTCCTTGAGTCCCATCTTTGGAGTTAGGAACATTGCTCGTTGGGCTACCTTGGCATCATCAAAAGGAGATCGTACTCCATCCACCTCTTGATAGTTTTCGTGACCTTTTCCAGCAATCACGATGATGTCATAGGGTAGAGCTTGATCAATAGCTCTGGAAATTGCTTCCCGACGATCACTGATGCAGCAATGTTTTTGTTCTCTAAATCCTTGAACCACTTGTTTGATAATCGAATCAGGATCCTCCCCCCGGGGATTATCAGTAGTTATAATGATGTGATCAGCATAGCGCTCTGCTGCAGCTGCCATGAGCGGCCTCTTGCCACGGTCACGATCACCGCCACATCCAAAAACAACCACAAGACGACCAGGGCGCAAGTGTCTTAACGAGCGAAGTACATTTTCAAGAGCATCTGGAGTGTGAGCATAATCGACAAAGACTTGAAAGTTTTTTTTCCCCTCCACCCGTTGTAAGCGACCTGGAATTTGTGGTGCCGTTTCAAGGGCTTTAATTGCACGACGGAGTTCTAAACCCATAGAACTTGCAGAAGCAAGCGCCCCTAAAACATTATACACATTAAAAATCCCGATCAGTGGTGATCTCACTAAATAGCTTCTCTTACGGGCCTCTAAACAAAAAACGGTGCCACTGGGACTATACTCAATATTCGTCGCACGAAAATCAACCCCACTCGATTGTCCATACGTAATCGTGGGAACTTTTATGGGGAGCTTTTCCAAACGCTCTAAGAGTAAACGTCCATAACGATCGTCTCCATTAATGACCGCACGTCCCCGTTTTGTTTTTTGATAGGGAAGAGATTCAAATAGTGCTGCCTTAGCATTAAAATAAGCCTCCATCGATCCATGATAGTCGAGATGGTCTTGGGTGAGATTTGTAAAAATGGCAACATCAAATTCGACTCCTCTTACTCTTTCTTGAGAAAGGGCATGACTGGAAACCTCCATAGCAACTCCTTTGAATCCTCCACTCCTCATCTCTTCGAGCATTGCTTGAATTTCAATCGATTCTGGTGTGGTATGGGAGGCTTCTTCCACTCGGCCTGGCAAAACATATTCAATGGTTCCTAATAGACCACATGCACGCCCATTGGTTTCACAAATATGACGCACAAGAAAACTAGAAGTTGTCTTACCATTAGTTCCTGTAACACCACAGAGAGATAATGTTTGACTTGGAAAATGATAAAATGCACTCGCTATATCAGCCATTGCACGTCGTGCATGAGGGACATGAATAAGTGGAACCTTGATTCCCGAATCTTTCTTAAAAGTTTCCTCTTCAGACACCACCGCTATAGCCCCTCTCTCAATAGCCTCTTGTATAAAAGAACTCCCTTTTTTTTGAGTACCAGGCAAAGCAAAAAAGAGCGATCCCTGAAGCACCTTTCGTGAATCAAAACAAAGGTTTTTAATGTCAAGAGTAGATCCAATATCGAGTGCACCACTCATTGAAGTTACTTTTGTTGAGGAGAGGAGATCTTGTAAAATCATTTCATTATAAGTTACGGAACATCTTTCTTAAGAAGACTCTTAGCCCGGATATTTCATACTGATCGTGACGAGGAGGTTGCGAAGGCTGATGGGGTATGGCAGACGAGCATTTTGATGCCGGGCTGTATGTGTACATACTGTCCAAATCAAAATGTGAGTCTAACGCAGCATCCATCTGGCTTCCCGGCCTCCGCAGTAGATTAGTATGAAATATCCGGGTTAGCTCGGATAGTTGATACTGAAGTGTCATGAAGCGCCGTGCAAAGCTTATTAGTACAAGGCGGGCGAAGGATTGTGACGCCGGGCTGTATGAGTCCCTACCGCCCAAATCACAATTCGAGATCAACGTAGTAATGATGAATTTTCCACAAGCCATAAGAGATTTAGTGGGAACTATTCGGGTTAGATTCTGATGACGAATTTTCTTTACTCACGGAGGCACCCATGGGATTCGGAAGCAAATCGAGATAGCGTGCAGCAGCTTCTCCAATTTTTGAAAAAATAGGTGCTGCCACCACTCCCCCGTAATTGGCCATGCTTTTACGGCGAGCATCATCAATCACAATAAGCCCAGCAATTCGTGGTTTTTCTGCAGGAAAATAGCCTGCAAAGGAGACAATGTAACGTCCTTCTAAGTACCCACCATGCGTATTAATTTTTTGAGCTGTTCCTGTTTTTCCTGCCACAGAGAAACCATTAATTTTAGCAGCTTGTGCTGTTCCTCGCGTCACAACCTCTATAAGAGCCCCACTTATAATCTCAGCAACCTTGGAGGAAACAATCTCACGACGCACCTTTGGCTCGATTCTTTGCATATCTTGATCACGATGATGTATGAGTTGTGGTACCATTAACTTTCCATTATTGGCGATACATGCTATCTCCATCACTACTTGAATAGGAGTTGCAGCAATAGCCTGTCCCATTGCCATACGCGTGATGGTTAATTTATCCCACCGTGCAGGAGAATTAACGAGACCAGAAATTTCTCCTGGGAGAGGTATATTTGTTTTTTCTCCAAAACCAAAACGTCGCACATATTCGTAGTACTTCGTATCTCCCATTTTCATAGCAATTTTGGCTATGCCGATATTGGAAGAATGGACTAGCACATCCCGAACAGAAAGATCTCCAAAATAATCACCATGGGCATCATGAAGAATTTTCCCTCCATATAAAAAAGCTCCATGTTCACAAAAAATAGTACTATTCTCTGTTACAATTCCTTCATTGATGGCCCCGGAAGCAGCAACCACTTTAAAAACTGATCCGGGCTCATACATGTCAGTAACAGCACGATTACGAATCTCTTCAGGCTTTGCTTCACCGTAATGATTAGGATCGTAATTAGGACGACTCCCCATTGCTAAAATTTCTCCGGTTTTCGGATCTACTAAAATAGCAGTTGCTCCAGCTGGCTTGTACGTCTCCATAGCAGTATCGAGCTGTTTTTCAAGAATGGCCTGAAGTCCCATATCGATCGTGAGATAAATATTGGTTCCATTAATCGCTGGCTCTTCCTGTCCACGGTAAAGCACAATTTCAAGACCCTTCCGATCGTGTTCAATACGACGATAGCCATCTCGGCCAGCAAGTTCTTTATCAAATGTATGTTCAATACCCTCGACTCCATGGCCGCTATGATCGACAAAGCCGAGTACATGACAGAGCATTTTTCCATTAGGATAAGAACGCTCAGAGCCAGGTTGTAAATAGAGCCCAGAGAGTTTTGAATCCTCTAGAGCTCGCATCATTGCAGCAGCATCTAGTTCTGAAATACCAGAACGAATCACTAAATAGGGACGCTTACTAGCAAGTTTAATGGCAAGCTCTTTTTCTGGAAGACCAAGAAAAGGAGCTGCTCTATGCGCAAGTGCAATAGGATCCTTGATATGTGTTCCATCTGCATAGACCGTTCGCACAGGAACATTGACGGCCAATATTTCTCCATGACGATCAAAAATATTGCCTCGCATAGCAGCAATAGGCTGCTTAACACCATGTTTCTCTGCTGCAAGACGAGAATATTTTTCATGTCCTCCCACCTGTAGATCAACAAGACGAAATGCAAAAAAAGTAAAAATCAACGCTACAAAAGAACAGACTAATCCAATGCGCTTACCAAATGCTGCAGAAGTGAATGTTTTTTGCACAACTTGTTGTGTTAGTGCCAAGCCCGAGAGCAAGGAAGTAATGATTTATAGCTCACAATATTCAATGATTTCATGCCGACCTTGTTGACTCATTTTATGATGATTCCTGAGTTCCTCTTTTTCATTTTTCATAATTTAACCCGAACCATTAACTTCCTGTGTATTAAATCTGTTTCTTAGTCTTAGGGAAATGAGGCTGTTCTCATTGTTTTATCCTCACCTGAGTTAGGAAGAGGATTTATTCTTGCGATTGCTGTTTCCGTAATAGGAATAAGATCTAAATATTTTTCATCAAGTTTACGTTGCAATGCTCCACGAGAAGTAAGTGCAGTGACTTTTGCATTGAGGGCATCATGATGCGCACGCAGCTCTGTCATTTTCTGTTCTACAAGACGCGTTTGCTCTCCAAGTGCGTGTTGTTGGTTTTTCAAATAGACAAAAAAGAGCCCTAGCAATCCAATGATAAAAAATACCACAAGCCACTGGGCAAGCAAGGGTACCTCAATACCATTATTTTCCAGACGGCGGTTAGAAGGTTGTGTGTAACGGCGATTCATTTTTTGTATTGGAGCCTTTTCTGTGAGGGGTAAAAAAGTGAGAAGAATTCGAAATGAATGTCAATTTAGCAATCTGTTGTTTGTAGAATCTTTTAGTGTTAAATGTGCTCAGCCATACGTAATCTAGCACTACGAGAACGAGGATTTCTAGAGATCTCCTCAGTGGAGGCTTCTAAGGACCAATTTTTAGGGAGAGCAAAAATACGATTGGGATTGGGTCGAGGAGCAGGCCACGTTGGGTCATCCATCTCAAGTGCTGAATATTTTCGAAAGAATTTTTTAACGGGACGGTCCTCTAGAGAATGGAAGGTAATGATTGCAAGACGTCCCGCTCCGGTAGCACCTTTTGGTTCTAAAATATTTGCCAGTCGAGGTAATGCCTCTTCGAGCTGAGTGATTTCCTCATTCACAGCAATACGCAATGCTTGAAAAACGCGTGTTGCAGGATGACGTGGCCCTAAAGGCATTCCAGCAGCCAGGATCGAGGATAATTGTGTGGTTGTTGTAATTGATTGGTGTTGCCGCTCTCGAATAATACGTGTGGCCATCATCATGGCACGTGGTTCTTCACCATAATTACGAAAAATAGAAAGCAACTCACTCAAAGGAGCACTGTTGATAATCTCAGCAGCTGTGATCGAAGAATTTCCCATGCGCATATCAAGAGGTCCCTCTTTTTGAAAAGAAAATCCTCTTTCGGGTGTATCTAGCTGGTAGGAGGAGACCCCTAAATCGAGTAAAATACCATCAACCTTGTTGATCCCAATCGCTTCAAGATACTTGTCAGCATTAACATAATTTCCTTCTATAGGAATAAATCGATCACCAAATATTTTCAGTCGCTCAGAAGCGTAGGCAAGGGCCTCAGGATCTCGGTCGAGTCCAATGACCGTTGCTCCTGCTTTTAAAAACAGCTCAGCATGACCCCCTCCCCCAAGCGTTCCATCGAGAATCGTCATTCCTGGTTTAGGTTGCAAAAAATCAACGACCTCTTTTGCTAATACCGATTTATGATTAAATGATATGCGAGGGCACATACTCCCTTGGGATTCCTCCTTTTTTTTCATAGGAACATCTTTCTTTGGAAAAGGAGAAATCAAAGAACATACTCGATCGCTAGTACAATTGATAGAAGGTGATGGCTCATTCAATGGAAGCGATAGTGACTTTCGGGCATGGAACCAGAAGAAAGGAGTCATTTCCCTTTCCATTTTTTGGAGCGGAAAGGGTTGAAAAAGTCGTGGGAGTGCCATGAAGGTCATGTTTCGAGAAAATTAAAGTCCAATAAGGTGAGCAATATTACGGAAAGAATCATGCTCTTCCGTAGCAACTGCATGCCACCTCTTCGCATTCCAGATTTCAAAACGACTCCGACCACCGACAAGTACTACCTCCCCCTTGAGTTGTAGTGGACTACATTGCTCTTCGGAAAAAAGGATACGTCCTTGCGCATCAGCAGAGATTGCACGTGCACGACTATAAAACTGCCGAATCGCTTTACGCCGCTCTGCAGCTGCAGCACCACTTTGATGAATACGTTCTTCGATGATTTGAAATTCATGGGGAGGCATCACAATAAGACACTCTTCGCTCGGATTTGGGATGGAATGAAATTCGCTAATTCCCTGTGCCAACCAGGCTGCAGGGATGGTCACACGATGCTTTCCATCCATGACACGCTCAAAAGTGCCAGCGTAAATCAAAGATGTAGGAAGAGAAGAGGACATAAAATACTAAAGGCGAAGAATGGAAAATTTAACCATTTTGCTCCATTTACCCCCACTTTCTCCCACTATTTCACACTACCGTCAATCACAAAAAGAGAACTGTTGAGACAATTTTTCAAGCACTGGTTATTCGCAAGTTATTCACATTTCGTCTTTCCTATCATTCAACTCAAAAAAAATGAAAAATTTCACTTAGAAATTGCATCTGTTGAAGAAGAATATTTCATACTGATCGTGACGAGGAGATCGCGGAGGCTGATTGGATAAGCCGAATGATGAAGTCTGATGACGGCTGTTTGTGTACAGACTCCCCAAGAAAGACTTCGAGATCAACGCAGCATCTACCCTGGCTTTCTAGTCTCTGGAGGTATTCATTAGTAAATATTCGGGCCAATCCTGATATTGATAGAAAATCAAGTTATAGCTGGCATTGTTAATAGAAGTGCATTACTGGTATGAAAACATTACTTTTCCAAAACTATGCCAACTCGTCCTATTCGCACTCGTTTTGCTCCTTCACCCACAGGCCTTCTTCACGTAGGTGGTGCTCGTACAGCACTTTTTAATTGGCTCTATGCACGCAAGCATGCTGGGACATTTGTTCTGAGAGTTGAAGATACGGATCATAGCCGCAATACCGAAGAGGCAAAGCAGATCATTATTGATGGACTCCATTGGCTTGGGCTCGAGTGGGATGAGGGCCCTCAAAAGGGAGGAAGCTATGGTCCCTACTATCAAAGCGAGCGTCATTCGATTTATGAAGAGTACCTCAAGCGTCTGGAGAAAGGAGGTCATCTCTACGAAGAGAAGGGAGCCATTCGCTTTCGCTCTCCTCGTGAAAAAGTAATCGTCGAGGACCTCATCTGTGGAAAGATTGAATTTGATCTCACCAATCCTGGAACCCATCCAGACATGACACTCCGTCGTCCGGATGGTTCCTGGATTTTTCATTTTGTCAACGTAGTCGATGATATAGAGATGCAAATCAGTCACGTCATTCGAGGTGAAGATCATCTTTCTAATACACCAAAACACCTAGAACTCTACAAGGCACTCGGCACGGAGCCTCCTTTATTTGCTCATACCCCACTTATTCTAAATCGTGATGGAAGCAAAATGAGTAAACGCGATCTAGGGGCCAACTTAGGAACATACCCGCAGGAGGGATATGTCCCTGAGGCAGTGCGTAACTATCTTTCCCTCCTTGGATGGTCTCCAAAAGATAATCGTGAAATCCTTGATACAGCAGAAGTCATCCAACTTTTTGAACTTCATAACATCAATCGCCGTAGTGCTGCTTTTGATGTCGACAAATGTTTTTGGATGAATGGTCAATATTTACTACATATGGATTTGGCTCGTTACACCGAGCTTGCACTCCCTTTTCTAGAAAAAGCAGGTATTACCTGGGAGAGCTGGGAAATGCTTGAGAGAGTACTCTCCATTGTAAAGCCCAAGATCAAATCACTCCCAGATCTTCCTGATTGGGTACGTTGTTTTTTTAGTGATGATTTTCCTTATGATGAAGCAGCAGTTGCAAAAAACCTCTCTCATCCTGATGCCAAAAACCGCCTAGAAGCTTTAGCAGAAGCCCTTTTATTACTAAATCCCTGGGAGGCCACCCCCATTGAAGCTCGATTAAAGGAAACAGCATCAAGACTCGGAGTGAAAGCTGGTGAACTCGTGCACCCCGCGCGTGTAGCGGTGAGTGGACGTTCCGTTGGAGCTGGTCTCTACGAAATGTTTGAAATCCTAGGACGTGAGAAAACAATCAAGCGATTACTTGCAGGAACTCATTAAAAAAACTCTCTTAAGATGAATGGCGAAATACGATTAACTTCTCTTCCGAAGGAGGCTGCTTCTAACCCCTTAGAA
This sequence comes from Chthoniobacterales bacterium, assembly GCA_021733705.1. GTDB lineage: Bacteria > Verrucomicrobiota > Verrucomicrobiia > Chthoniobacterales > UBA6821 > CAIWMF01. The sequence goes on along the minus strand of JAIPKF010000010.1, from coordinate 6,324 downwards.
TCGGATGCTAACAACAAACCAGCAACTGGTCATTTAGGTTCTATCACACTAGAACACGTTAGGACATCATCTCCTTTTCGACCAATTAGACTTGAGGGCTCTCCAGGTTTAACCCCTAGTGGACACTCTCCAAATACAACTTCCTCGGAACATTCAGAAAGTGAATCCCCGCTATTAGGTAAAATGACAGATGTCTCTAGAAACCCCTCACCAAATCTTCTCAAGGAAGAAGAGGTAATACCCACACATGACGAAAAGCTTCATGATGCCTTTACCATCTGGGGAGAAAAACTTCAAGAAGCAGACCGTCTTCAAAATAGAGCTAAGGCCCTTGTTCAGGAGGCATCAACTTTCATTAATGAAAAACCAGGTCTCTTCCGTTCCTTAACTTCAGATGAAAAATTAAAAGAAGAGGACCTTCCTAGATTTGTTGAGCAAACAATTCGAGAATTTAAGACCTCTTTGAGTGAAATTCAAAGTGCCAAAAATTATTTGAGCGAAGTTGTTATAGAAGGCTTGGAAAAAGGAGAGATAATGCCAATAGAAAAGCAGAATGAGTATCCAAAACTGTATGGGAAATTGAGAGATCTTCAAGCTGAGTTTCCTTCTATTTTACGACAACTTTCTCATGTCTTAAAGGGGCTAAATACCCTTCAAGAAGGGATGACTGATTCCGAGGATTAGCTCAAATATTTCATGCTAAAGTGTGGTGAAATTTCCAGGGTTCATTGAAAATTACAAACAATGATTTCCTCTTTACCAACTTTGATTCTAAAGGCATCTGATCTCTTAGCAAACCAAGCCCCCCAAGCACTTCTCCAAGCTGAAGATAAATGTGCTGTTCTAGGATTTCCTGTAGCTCACTCAATCTCTCCCAGCATGCAAAATGAAGCACTTCGGGCAGCTCGACTTCCTTACAACTACATTGCTATTGAAGTGAGGCCTGAAGAACTTGCTCTAACACTTCAACAACTTGTTCAACTTGGATTTCTTGGACTCAACATCACGCTCCCTCACAAACAGTCTATTCTTAGCTACATTAATGAAGTAAGCGATCATGCTACCTTCTTAGGTGCAGTCAATACGATCTCCATTCGTAATGAAAAATTATTTGGTTACAATACCGATGGCCCCGGTTTTGTTACGGCACTCAAAGAGAAATGGAATTTACTGATACCTGCTCAGCGCATTTTTATTCTCGGAGCGAGTGGCGGTGCTGGGAAGGCGATTGCAGCTCAATGTGTTTTAGAAGGTTGCTTAGAACTCTATTTAGCAAGCCGCACTCCAACGACTTTAGAAACAGAAGTGAAAAGACTTTCTCAATATTCCAAGGGTACCATTCCTATAAAAGCTATTGAATTGAGTAATAATGGTATTGCCTCGGTCATGCCTCACGTTGATCTTATTATTAATGCTACTTCGGTTGGAATGAATGAAAACGATCCTTCTCTGATTGCATCTGATTTATTTAATGAGGATCAATATTGTTATGATATCGTCTATTCTTCTACATCAACCCCTTTGATAAAAGCGGCACTCCAGGCAGGTGCCCGCGCCACCAATGGCCTCTCCATGCTTTTATATCAAGGAGCTTTAGCTTTTCAGACCTGGTTTGAACAAGATCCGCCGATCGATGTGATGAGACAAGCCTTGTTTCATAAGTAAGTAAATTTTGTGTTATTTTAAAGTAAATGGACTATTATAGACCCCTTTATGATTGAACGTTATAGTAGAACTGCAATGCGTGCTCTTTGGTCAGAGCAACACAAATATGAACTTTGGCTCGAGATTGAAGTCTTAGCCTGTGAAGGAATGGCAGAGCTCGGTATTATTCCTATTGAAGATGCAAAAATCATCCGTGAAAAAGCAGCTTTTTCACGTGAGGCAATTGCAGAAATTGAAAAGCGCACCAACCACGATGTAATTGCTTTTTTAGAAAATGTTGCCTCCTACGTGGGTGATCCAGCACGCTGGATTCATCGGGGTCTGACCTCTTCAGACCTTCTAGATACGACTCTTGCTGTTCAAATGACACGTTCGATCGATTTTTTTTTAAAAGAGATCAATCTACTCCAGAAAGCCGTGGCAAAACGTGCTCAAGAACATCAATTCACTCCAACTATTGGGCGGAGTCATGGAATCCATGCTGAGCCAATCACCTTTGGATTAAAACTAGGAGTAATGTATGATGAATTGAATCGTTCCAAAGAGCGACTAGCGCAGGTGCGCGAGCGTGTTGCTATTGGAATGCTCAGTGGTGCTGTTGGTACACATGCTCATTTAGACCCCAAGGTAGAAGCCTACGTGTGTCATCACCTCGGCTTGAAACCAGCAGCTCTTTCAACACAAATATTGCAGCGAGATCGTCATGCAGAGTTTATGACAACAGTGGCACTTATTGGTTGTAGCATTGACCGCTGGGCTACGGAATTTCGACATCTTCAACGCACGGAAGTTTTGGAAGCTGAAGAATATTTTAGTGAAGGTCAAAAAGGAAGTTCGGCCATGCCGCACAAACGAAATCCTATTACCGGTGAACGCCTTTGTGGACTTGCTCGAGTTTTACGAGGTAATGCTCAGGCAGCCATGGAAAATGTGGCACTCTGGCATGAGCGAGATATCAGCCATAGCAGTGTAGAACGGATTATTTTGCCTGATTCTTGTACGTTGCTTGATTATATGCTGCATCTTCTCACGAAGCTCGTAGAGGGACTTCATATCTATCCTGAAAACATGGCTCGTAATATGGAAATCACTCGTGGCCTCTATGGAAGCCAAGCTGTTCTTCTAGAACTTACCGATCGTGGAATGGCTCGCAAAGATGCTTATGAAGCAGTACAACGTGCTGCAATGCGTACGTGGAAAGAAAAACTTCCTTTTGCCCTCTCATTAAAAGAGGAGCCAGAGATCATCACTCACATTTCTGCTCAAGAACTAGAAAAAATATGCTCTCCTGAGAGACACTTTGCCCATGTCAAGGAGAAGCTCCAAGCGGTTGGAATTTAATGATTATATCTCATGAGCACCAATGCTCTTTGGCTTCTGAAGTATCCTATCTGCATCATTTAAAATCTATCTACTCCACCTTAAGATCCCCATGAGTACTGAACACGAAACACGTATGGAAAAAATCGTGAGTCTTTGTAAACGACGCGGTTTTATTTTTCCCTCTTCAGAGATTTACGGGGGGCTCAATGGTGTTTGGGACTATGGTCCACTGGGGGTAGAGCTTAAGCGACATTTAAAAGAATTTTGGTGGCGTCGTATGGTGCGTGAACGGGATGATATGGTAGGTATGGATGGGGCGATTCTGATGAATCGTGCAGTCTGGAAAGCCAGTGGTCATGAGAATACATTTTCTGATCCCATGGTGGATTGTAAAACATGCAAGGGACGTTTTCGTGCGGACCAGATTGAGTCGATTCCCTGCCCTCAAAAGCCAAGTAAAATGGTAGCTAGCTGTGAAGGGGAGAAAACCGAACCACGTGATTTCAATCTTATGTTTACAACGCACGTTGGCCCTATGGCTGACGACTCCAATAAGACTTACTTACGTCCAGAGACAGCACAGGCCATATTTGTTCAATTCCGCAATGTGCTTGAAACCTCGCGCAAAAAACTTCCCTTTGGCATTGCCCAAATTGGAAAAGCTTTTCGCAATGAAATCAATCCGCGTAATTTCATTTTTCGTTCTCGGGAATTCGAACAGATGGAGGTGGAATATTTTTGCCATCCCCATCAAGGCATGAAGCTTCTTGAAATCTGGCTTGAAGAACGTCTTCGTTTCTATGAAGACATTGGCATTCCACGATCCAAAATACGTGTTAACGATATCCCTGATGGAGAGCGAGCATTCTATTCGCTTAAAACCTACGACCTAGAATATGAATTTCCCTTTGGTATTCAAGAGCTCGAAGGAATTGCTTATCGCACTGATTATGATTTGAAACAGCATATGACTCATAGTGGTAAGCCTCTCGACTACTTTGACGAAGAAACCAAAGAGAAATTTATACCCCATGTCATTGAACCGAGTGCTGGTGCTGATAGGACTCTTCTTGCACTACTCTGTGAGGCTTTTGAGGAGGAAGAAATCGTTAATGAAAAAGGAGACAAAGAGACCAGAACGGTTCTTCACTTTCATCCACGTATGGCCCCTGTCAAGGTTGGTATTTTTCCACTCCTAAAAAACAAACCAGCCCTTGTCGAAAAGGCTCATGAAATCGAAAGGATGCTTCGCACTCACATGTCGGTCTTTTATGACGAAGCAGGAGCTATTGGTCGTCGTTATCGCCGTCAAGATGAGATCGGAACTCCTTTCTGCGTGACCGTTGATTTTGAGACCTTAGGAGAAGCAGGTCCCGAACTTGCCAATACAGTGACACTACGAGAGCGGGATTCGATGAAACAGCAACGCATTCCCATTGATGCATTGCATGGGTACTTGACTGCTCAGATTTTGTAAAGCGCATGTCGAGCCCGCATATTTCATACCGATTCTACTGCGGCTTGCGAACACCTGATGGATACTGCATCAGCTTCGAATTGCTCCTCGGGCAGTATGAAACATACAGCCGTCGTCGCAATCCATCACCTTCCTTGTCACCATCAGGATTCACGGCGCCTCGCGACGAACCAATATGAAATATGCAGGATAGCTACATAACTCCTCAGAAAATCTTAACAGAATGTTTGCGTCAAGCCCTTCAAATACTTGGATGGGACCTCGATCTTGCAGTGATCACCACAGCTGCTGATCCTCGTTTTGGAGATTACCAAACAAATGCAGCAATGATCGCTGCAAAAAATCTCAAAAAGAATCCACGGGAAGTGGCCTCACACATAGTTGAACAGCTCGATGTGGAGCAATACTGCGAAACTCCTCAGATCGCTGGAGCTGGATTTATTAATTTTCGTTTCAAAAGAACTTTTTTAGAAAAACAGATTGTTGCTCTACTTCATGATCCTCATCTTGGAATTCCTAAAGCAGAACATCCACAAACGATCCTGATCGATTTTAGCTCTCCCAATATTGCTAAGCCAATGCATGTGGGGCATATCAGGAGTACGATTTTAGGTGAGAGTCTTGCTCGTATCGCCAGATTTCTGGGGCATCATGTCATTACAGATAACCATATTGGTGATTGGGGTACTCAGTTTGGAAAAGTCATTTATGGCTACAAACATCTTTTAGATCAAGATGCTCTAGCACAACATCCCATTAATGAATTAGTCCGTCTTTATCGAAAAGTAACAGCTCTAGAGGAACACGATCCGATGCTTAAAGCTGCAGCTCGCGAAGAGCTCGTCAAACTACAACAAGGGGATCAAGAAAATTTAGCTATTTGGAAAAAAATCGTAGAACTCTCATGGCAAGAATTTGAAAAACAATACCAACAACTTCATGTCTCTTTTGACGAGCGTTTGGGGGAAAGTTTTTACAATGATGCCTTGGGACCTTTGGTAGAACGTTTACTCAGACTAGGAATTGCAACAAAAAGCGAAGGTGCTGTGGTGATCTTTTTTCCAAATCAACCTACGCTTCAAGACAAGCCCTTTTTAATCCAAAAAGCTGATGGTGGTTTTCTCTACGGAACTACTGATGTGGCCACCTTGGAATATCGTGAAAAGCGATGGAAACCAAATGCTGTATGGTATGTCTGTGGAGCACCACAACAACTCCATTTTGAACAGCTCTTTGCAGTAGCTCGCCTTTTAGGACTCGACTCTGATTTTCGTCATATCGCTTTTGGAAGCATTTTAGGAGATGATCGAAAAATGATGAAGACTCGCAGCGGGCATAATATCGAGCTTGAGAGCCTTCTTCAGGAAGCCATCGATCGTGCCTATAAAATAGTTCATGAAAAGAATCCTGATTTTCCAGAAGAGGAAAAAAAAGCATTATCCTCCATAATTGGACTTGGAGCTCTCAAATATGCTGACCTCATGCAACATCGAATGACTGATTATGTTTTTTCGTGGGATAAGATGCTCTCCTTCCAGGGCAATACGGCACCTTATTTGCAAAATGCCTATGTTCGCATTCGCTCCATTTTTCGGAAAGAGGGATTAGAAAAAGAAGAAAGGACCCCTTCTAGCCCCATCCTCATTACTGAAGAGGCAGAGCGGCATCTTGTGTTACAGCTTTTGCAATTTGGAGAACTTATTCCAAGCGTTCTTGTCGATGCCCGTCCTAATATTCTTTGTCTTGCCCTCTATGAGCTTGCTAACAAATTTCATTATTTCTACGAACATTGTCCCATTCTAAAATCCGAAGAGAGCATTAAAGAATCTCGCCTTGCCCTTGCCTCCGTAACGGCAAGC
>JAIPKF010000009.1 GCA_021733705.1 Chthoniobacterales bacterium | reverse complement strand
CAACCTTTGAGATCAAAACTCCCCAAAAACTATCATCCTGTCACCATCGATCACAATAAACCCCATGTATTACAAATCTTGACCTACTCCCATGCTCTAGGAATTTCAACCTCAGCTCCTGAGGCCCTCTCCCTAGTGCTTTCAAAGGATGAGAAGCAGTCTGCCTTGATTGAACGAAACACCATTCCTGGCAATAAAGAACAACCGGTATTAGGACTTCAAATTTCGGCACGTCGTCCTCAACAGCGATGGGCCTTGGAACAGTGGAAAGAATTTATCTCCCTCATGCTTCCCCATGCTCGTATACGTCTTTTTTGGTCTCCGGGATCAGCTTCGTCACTTCAACACCAAGGAGATGATCATTTAGCGGTAGCACTGGTAAGATCATTCCCTCCTCATTCTCTGCTAGCAGAACCAACAAAAAATTTACGTGTACTGATGAGTTCTTTTTATGGATGTGATCTTATCGTTGGGTCTGACGGGGGTGCTATGCATATAGCAGCAGGACTCAATATTCCAACTCTGACTCTTTTTGGAGACATCAATCCAAGTGTCTGGTCACCCTATTCCAAAAAAGCTCAGTTCATGAAGAGCCCTTCGGAAAAGGTTGCAGACATTACCCCTCAGGAGGTTGCAGATAAAACACTTTTTAATTTATCTCTTCTTCCGGATTACTTAAATCATTAGCAGAATAATCGCCTTTCACGGAAAAAGGGTTGAAATTATAATGTAGCATCACAGCCCAGGTTGTACTTGCCATGCTAGGAATCGGATTTGCATACCAGCCAAAGGGAATTAAGTAGCGCTTGCTAGCATAGAGATAGCCCAATTTATCAGTTGGAATATTAATCAAAGATTGATAATTGGGGGGTCTAACACTGTTAAAAGCTTTTTCGTAAACATAACGATCTGTTCGCAGGCTTTGGATATGAGTGATCATGGCATCATGATCTTTTCGTAGTTCAGCAACATAATGTTGAGCTTTTTCTATATTCTCTGGGGTCTCTAGACCTGCTTCAATCACCTGATCATATTGAGTGATCAACGCTCTCAGTGCAGTGATGGCACCTGCTGTCCACTCTCCAGATAAAATTCCCGAATGATCATTAGGATCTATTTTTCCGTTACCCTCATGATCAAAATCAGAGTAACCGACTCCCCACAATTCTTGATCAACTCCATTTTGCGCTGCACCATAATATCCACCCCAACTTTTGAGATTTACCCAAAGTTGATATGCGGCACCAAAACCATAAGCACTATCGAGGAAGTTTTGTCCTAATACAGCTAAACCCCAAGTATTCACATCAACTGCTTGAGTTGCATGTGGGAGCCATCTGACAAGTTCCTGATGAGTGCTTTCATCCATTTTATTTGCCTCACCACCTGAATAAAATTTTCCATTCGTAGCGTCCCATGCTTCATTTTTTAGAAAGGAGAGAAGACCTTGAGTTCTTCTCTCTTCTTTTTGACCAAGCTGAGAATTGACCTGATAAGTACCTCCATAAAGCATAGTCTGAATAATCCCAAGCGATTTGTGTATTTCAAATCTCTCCAGTGTTGATAAATAAGCAGAACGAAGTTCCTCTTGAAGCACTCTTCTAAAGACTAAAAGTCCGCCTAGAGCAGAAATATTATTTTCTACGGAGACTTCGTAGGGGCTTACTGCTTCAGTACCAATATTGGCTACTGAACCTGATGGTGCGTAGTAAATACCTCCAATCGCAGATTGCATTTTTTGGAATGTCCCCAAAACGGCTATTGCGTTTTGAACAGCAAGTGATTGAAACGGAACACAGGGAGATTTTTTGTATTTAAGGAGCGCAGCATGTAAAGGACCAATGAGGAAAGCCCAAATATTTTCACCAGTAATAGGTTTATAGTCTGTCCAAGAAACTTCGTTTTTTGGATAGGTTCCGTTATTATCGGGCAAATCCTTTGCAGGAATTTTATCAGGGATTGGATCTACAGTTTTAAAATTTCTTGGAACCTGTCTGAAAATGTAAGCCTCTTTAGGGTTACTAACGACACATCCATTATAAAGAAATTGTTTCTGTTTCTCTGGCCCGAACGTTACTCCCCTATTAGCATTAAAGTGTGGAGCTCCCTTTTGGTCATCACCAGTATCATTGCCATCATAACCTTCCTTCAGCAATTCATTTTGATTATCAGTTAATGAAAATATGTTTTCTTTTCCATCACCTTTAACACCATCATTTCCTGCTAGAGCAAGTGCAATCTGCCACGTCGCAGCATCATAAATATTACAGCCACTTTTGATATTAATGCGCTCCACTTGGAGTTGACTACGCGATCCAGGCATGGGAGTAAATGTATTCTCACTGGGATTATAAAGATCCGTGGAGTTGGAATCTTCACCAAGAAGTTTAAGAACATATTGCTCCCAAAATTGATTCGTGCAGTAGAAGCTGAGTGGAAGCTTTTTCCCATTAAGTTTACCGGCTGTTCCTACATAGGTGAATCCTGGATTAGGTTCATCTTTTGATATGGCTTCAACATCTGAAGTTAACAATCGAATAATTTTCTCTACCTCTTCTTTGGAATCTAGCGACAACAATTTATTATGAAGTCCAAATGCGTTTTTTATTGGTAGCAGAGTAAAAGCAATAGCAGCGAATGCCACTATAGTGTTACAGGAGCGTCTGAGGAGGGATGACTTCATCTATTTTAAATAAGTGTTAAGTGAAAAGCTTAGCCCGAATACTTCATGCTGAAGTGTCATCAGGCACTGTGCAAAGCTTATTACTGCAAGGAGGTGAAGGATTGTGAGCGGATGCGTTCAGCCCTCTCAAAATCACAATGCAAGATCAATACAGTAATAATAAGCTTTTCACAAGCCACAATAGATTTCGTGTGAAATATTTGAATTCGACTTAACCCGGATATTTCATGCCGATCTACTGCGTAAGCCGTGAAGCCAGATGGATGCTGCGTTAGACTCACATTTTGATTTGGACAGTATGTACACATACAGCCCAGCATCAAAATGCTCGTCTGCCTTACCCCATCAGCCTTCACGGCCTCCTCGTCACGATCAGTATGAAATATCCGGGTTAAAATTGTACGAAATGTTCATTTTAAGGTAAAGAACTTGATAAAAAAAATGATTGCATTCTAAGAAAACAGTTTTACCTTCTAATTCCTTTATGGCCGATCATTCTAACAAATATCCTGAAAATATTGCAGGGACTTTCTATGTCGATGATCAATGCATCGATTGCGATCTTTGTCGTGAAACAGCACCTGATAACTTTACTCGTAATGATGATGGTGGTCACTCCTACGTCTACAAACAGCCAACAAGCCCAGAGCAGGAGGCTCTTTGCAAAGAAGCCATGGAAGGCTGTCCAGTCGAGGCTATCGGCAATGATGGTATTTGATAATCAGGAGCCTTTATTTACCCTTCCCTACGTACTGATACTGAAACGTAATCAGTGTGAGGTAGTATAAATTTTCGAATTGTCACCTCTATCCAGCTGAGCTGAAATTTTTTAAGTAATGCTTCTGCTACCTCGTCCACTACTGTTTCTAGAAGCTTCCTTGGGCGTTCTTGCAAAACTTGCTGAAAAAAATCGCTCACCTCTTTGTAATTAACAGTCTGAGATAACTCATCGTTTAAATTTTCTGGCTGGAAGGATGAAGAGAAACAAATATCGCAAGAGATCTCTTGAGGTAGCGCCCTCTCCTCCTCAAAAACACCAAGATGAGTATAGACCAAAAGAGATTTTATTTTAATAATACGTTCCATAAAAAATATTCGCGAAAGAGCGACTATAAACCTATTTTTATATCTCGAATAGTTTTACGCCCAAATTTCTCTTGAAGTTTACGAAGGATTTCAGGCTTCCATACACGATCGAGCTCATAGCGAATCGAAGGTTGAATCACACGTACATGAAGAGCTCCATGAGCAAGCTGAAAAGGGGTGGAGTGAGCTGCTAAAAAATCCCCCACAACCTCATGCCAAGCATTGATGATTTCCTCTTCTTGAATTCGCTTTTTTAGTCCTAATTTCTCAATAACCTGTTGAAGCACCACTGCAGCAGAGGTCTCTCTCTCGACCTCTGATTTTTCAGGTAATCCACGCCATTCCTGTATTACACGTTTTCTAAGATACTGATCCCTCTTTTTAGCACTCATAACAGTTAACCCTGATATTTTAATCTAAAAATGTGACAATGAGGCAGTAGTAATGAACTCTCCACAACACGTGATAAATTTAACCCGCATATTTCATATTGAAGTGTCATGAGGAGGCCGCGAAGGCTGATTGGATAAGGCGAGCGATGAAGTCTGGCGACGGCTGTGTGTGTACACACTGCCCGAGGAAGACTTCGAGATCAATGCAGCATCCATCTGGCTTCGCGCCCTCCGCAGGTGATTAGTGTGAAATATCCGGGTTAACACGAAATATCCAAGCTAGATATGAATCGCGCTTCCATGAGCTGCTTCCGTTGCTTCCATGATTGCTTCACTTAAAGTCAGATGTGCATGAATCGTACTTGAAATATCTTCATAAGTTGCCTCAAGCGTGATCGCTAGCCCAAGCTCCGCAATCATTTCAGTTGCCTCGGAACCGATAATGTGAGCCCCTACAATTTCACCATGAGGTTCGTTAAAAAGCAGCTTGACAAAACCATCTGTCTCTCCCATGGCTTGCGCTTTTCCACTAGCTTGAAATGGAAACTTTCCAACCTTCACCGTCATTCCCTTTTCTTTTGCAGCTCGTTCTGTCAAACCGACACTTGCTACTTGAGGCTGGCAATAGGTGCATCCAGGGAAAACACGACTTCTTTGAGGTTTGCATTTTCCAAACATACCTTCAACTGCCTGTACGGACTCCCAGCTTGCAACATGAGCAAGCCATGGTGGACCAATAATATCTCCAGCACCGTAAACACCTGAAACACTTGTTTCATACTTGTCATTAACATAAAGATATCCTTTTGAATCTAATTTGAATTCGACTCCTCCATCACGCTTAGGAAGTAGAGGTGTCACTCCGATTGCAATGAGGGCTATATCTGCACCTAGTGTCTCGTTCTTTTTTCCTGAAACTGTTACCGCAACTCCTTTGGAATTCGCCTCTGCGTGCTCGACCTTAGTACCCGTTAAAAAAGTAATTCCTTTTTTGGTGAGTGCTTTTTCTAACGCCACGCTAACCTCTGTATCTTCTATAGGAAGAATATGTGGCATCATTTCAATAACAGTCACTTTGGTGCCAAATGAATTAAAGAAATAGGCAAATTCAATCCCAATAGCACCAGCACCAATAATGATCATCTCCTGAGGCTGTGATACCAGAGTCATAGCTTGACGACTGCCTATTACCGAGGTTCCATTCATTGGTAAACCAGGCATTTCACGTGTTGTAACACCAGTTGTAATAAGGATTTTTGGGGCTGCTAATTGTGCTGTTATGCCATCTTTTTGTACCACAGCAACCTGTCCTGATTTTGGAATTGTTGCTTCCCCTAGAATGTAATCGATCTTATTTTTTTTGAGAAGAAACTCGATTCCTCCTGCTAATTTATCTGCCACTTTTCGTGAGCGCCCAATAACTTTAGTCCAGTCATAATTGAGTTCTGCAAAAGTGAGCCCAAAGTCACCAGCATGCTGCTGCATTAAAGAATAGAGTTCTGCATTACGTAAGAGTGACTTGGTGGGAATACATCCCCAGTTAAGACAGGTTCCTCCTGCCCTCTCTTTTTCTACAACGGCAACTCTCTTTCCTAACTGAGCAGCACGAATCGCACCCACATAGCCAGCAGGACCACCACCAATTACAACAAGATCATAAGGAATTATAGCCATCTGGTTATATTAAACATTCTCTTGAAATTTGTCCTCATAAATTTATCCAAAAATTTGATCTTCAATTCTGCTGTTGAAAGAGATGCATCTGTATAATGTTTTTTTGATAAAATAGTTCTCTTTTTCTACCGTCTCCTTGGGTAGTTCATAAAGTTTGAGAAAAAAATATCAAGGTTAGAGAAAAACATTTATCGTTTTGAAAGCCATAGAGTTAAAACATCAATATCAGCAGGAGTGATCCCACTGATTTTAGATGCTTGCCGCAGCGAGGTGGGGGAAAATTCTGTAAGTTTCTGACGTGCTTCAGAACTCAGGCTTGGAATTATGGTGTAATCAGTATCGTTAGGAATTTTTTTTTCCTCCTGTTTTTTTGCCTTCTGAATTTGCATCTCTTCGCGTTTCAAGTACCCTTCAAATTTTAAATCTGTTTCTATAAGCGACCAAATTTCCGGAGTATATTCCTCTTTTAATATATCAGGTAGTGAATCTGAATTATTTTCTGGCCGACGCAACCAGGCACTCATTGGGATTCCTTGATGATATATTTTTGCTAATTTACCCTGAAGCATTTTTATAGATTCTATTTTTTTATGATAAGATTTGAATCGGTAGTCACAAACTAATCCTAAAGAGATCGCCTTCCCTGTAAGCCTAATATCACAATTATCTTGCCTGAGACGTAGTCGATATTCGGCCCGGCTTGTAAACATTCGATAAGGCTCTGGTGTACCGCGAGTAATAAGATCATCAATCATCACGCCAATGTAAGACTCCTCCCTACCAAGAAGGAGAGGTTCTTTCATTAAAACTTTCAGTGCTGCATTTGCCCCAGCGACCAAGCCCTGGCCTGCAGCCTCTTCATAACCAGAGGTTCCATTAATCTGACCAGCAAAATAGAGACCACTAATTTTTTTTGTTTCGAGTGTCGAGTGAAGTTGATTTGGAAAGCAGTAATCATACTCAACAGCATATCCTGGACGTAAAATTTCTGCTTTTTCAAGACCAACTATCGATCTCACAAAGTTATATTGGACTTCAAAAGGGAGACTCGTAGAGATTCCATTGACATAAATTTCTCCAGTATGACGTCCTTCAGGTTCTAAAAAAATCTGATGACGTGATTTTTCAGAAAACTTTATCACCTTATCTTCAATTGAGGGGCAATAACGAGGTCCAACTCCTTCAATCATCCCTGAATAAAGAGGAGATCGATCTATATTGGAGCGAATAATATCATGTGTTTCCTCATTTGTGTATGTAATCCAGCAAGGAATTTGTTCCACGTGGAATATTTCTTTGTTAACGTAATTGAGTGTATGAACGTCATGAGTATTTTTTACAAGTGTTTCACGAATATGGGAAAAGGGTGAAGGTATTTTGTCTCCATCTTGACGTTCACACTGTTCAAAATTTATCGATCGAGCCAAAAGCCGACATGGTGTTCCTGTTTTAAAACGTCCTAATTTAAAGCCTAATCTTTCTAATTCAAAACTAATTCCAGAAGAAGTATCTGCCATTCTCCCTCCAGGTGCACTTCGTTTTCCTACATGAATGAGTCCCCTCATGAATGTTCCTGTAGTGATAACCACAGCAGAAGCATAATATTTAATGCCAAAATTTGTTTCAACTCCTACGATTTGATCTCCCTTAATCACCAATTTTTCAACGGAGGCTTGAGTAATTGTCAAATTGTCAGTTTTTTCTAAAATAGCTTTCATTCTAAACTGGTATGCTTTCTTATCACATTGTGCTCGAGGAGCTCTAACGCTGGGACCCTTACTTGCATTAAGCATACGAAATTGAATTCCTGTGGCATCAGCATTGAGACCCATTATCCCTCCCAGGGCATCAATTTCTCGGACAATATGCCCTTTAGCAGATCCTCCAATAGCGGGATTACACGACATTTGGGCAATAGTGTCGATATTCTGGGTCAAAAGAAGTGTCTCACAGCCTAAACGGGCTGAGGCTAAGGAAGCCTCGACACCTGCATGCCCGGAACCAATTACAATTACTTGGTAATGAGTAGGATAGTCAAATAAATCCATAAATCTACTTTTTAAAAAATAAGTCTAATAAGTCTAATAATAAAATGTGAACAGATGTTATAATGATGTAACAATATGTTCTATGGAACCCAAATAGCTCTATTTTTGCAATTGAATCCTCAACAATACACACTGTTATCTACGAGTAAAAAAAACCTAGAATTCTATTATTGTGGTAGTTATCAATATATCGTGAAGTTATTCACCTTTTTATTATTATGAGATGGAGTTTAAAAAATTCTAAATTTAATATAAAATGTGAATTAGTTTTAAAACCGTAGAATGATGAAAACACGAATGAGAGTATATCACACAATTTATCATCAAAGAGGCAGATTTTTTTACATTTTGTTTATTGCATGCTGTATTGCATCGATTCTGATACATCTTTTTCTTTTTAATAAAATACAAAAGCTAGAGTTTAAATCATTTGACCCATCATCGTTTGATACTATTGTCCCGAGAAGATTTCACTTAGAGCGAGTAAAAATTGATTCTGCAATGATCGATAATTTGGAAGATAAAAAAAGAGATATTCTGCAACACTCAGTCGATTTAGGAACACAGGAGACAGAGAATTTTGCATTAGAGACCACTCTTAAAAATGAAAATCATAAACCGGAAATAATTGATAACTATCACTTTTATGAAGAGAAACCGGAGGTATTAAGTGAAGATATTATTGCAAAAACTCCTCCAAAAGCAAATCAGGTCCAACTTCCCTTTGATTTAACTACTAAGGAGAGTTCATTAGAGGATATCAGTAAGAATCAACCTACGAGCGTTGCTGCCTACAGCGGTCTTGATCAACTCCTTGAACAAAAAACACCCCTTTCACCTCAAATCGCACCGATACTGCTCCCTACCGACTTACTTTTTGAATATAATGCTGATCGATTAAAAAACGAGGCTGAGAAAAGTCTCAAAAAACTTGCGCTTTTAATTCAGCGCAATCCGAAAGCACAATTTATAGTAGAAGGATTTACTGATAGTTTTGGAAGTAATGAATACAATTTAGATTTAAGCACACGTCGTGCTAACACTATTAAAGAATGGCTTATCAAAAAAGAACTCATCAACCCCAATCAAATTCAGTCTTATGGTTTAGGAAAAACTCATTTTATTGTTCCAAGTAATGGGACAATTGAGCAGCAGAGCCTTAACCGACGTGTAGAGATAGTGATTCGGCAAAATAAAAGTTGATAATATAATGCAAAGGTATGAAAACAGCACTTAAAAACAAAAGTTACTCTGTTTCTGTACTTGAGGAAGAGTTGTCTCTAGAAAAAATAAAAAAATTTTATCAGTATCAAGAGAAGGAATTGCACCAACTACATTTGAACGGAGAAAGTGGGAGAAAAGTTGCACAATGCCAATCTGAGCTCATTGATAATTTATTCAAAAATATTGTTATTTTTTTTGTTGGAAAAAAAAAGAAGCTTCCACAGGGATTATCGGTTGTTGCTATCGGAGGATATGGAAGAGGTGAAATGAATCCGTATAGTGATATTGATATCATGTTTTTATATGAAGAAATAAATTTACTTCCTGAAACCGAGCAGCTGATTAGTTCCATTTTAATGACTCTTTGGGATTTCGATTTCAAAGTAGGGCACTCTACGCGCTCACTGGAAGAGGTATTTATCTATGCAAACCAAGAGATGGTTTTTAAAACAGCAATATTAGAATGTCGTTTTCTTGCAGGAGATAAAAAAATATATCAAACATTTAAAAAATATTTTAGGAAGAAGTGTCTTCTCCATCAAGAGGAGACCTATATTGCATGGCGTTTTGAGAATATTAAAACAGTAAGGGAAAAAAATGGGAAAAGTGTTTTCATGCAAGAACCTCATATAAAATTTGGTAGTGGAGGTCTAAGAGATTATCAAAACCTTTTATGGATTTCTATTTTCCATCAAGAAAAGCCTCATTTTCAGTATTTAATAAAAAAAAATTTTCTTACTGAAAATGAAAGAAAAACTCTAGAAAAGAATTATGATTTTCTTTTACGTGTGCGTAATGAGATGCACTACCAGGAAAAAAGAGGGCAGGATCAGCTGACACTCCATTTGCAAGGGAGAATTGCTCAAAGATTTGGATTTAATCAACAAAACATGATTAGGCGAAGTGAGGCCTTTATGAAGCAGTATTATGAAAAAACACGTGATCTTTATCTCATTACTTCTGCTGTGTTAGATCGCTTGCAATCACTCATCGAAAAAAAACAGAGATCAGATTCCCTCTTAAAGGATCAAAAAGCAGAAGTGAGAATTTCTGCATTTGTGATTAAGGGAGGTTCTCTTTTTCCACAAAAGAAGAAAATTTTTTCTAATCCTGTGTATATGATGCAATCTTTTCAAATTGCACAAAAGGAGTCTCTTCAATTTTCACCAGAATTAAAGGATCTATTTAAAAAAAACCTTTTCACAATAAATCATCAATTTCAAAAATCACTGGAGATAGGGAATATTTTTTTAACCATTCTCTCTCGAAAAGGAGAAGTAGGACGCATTCTTAGGATGATGCATGATCTTGGATTTTTAGGAAAATATCTTCCAGAGTTTGGTGAGTTAACATGCTTAGTACAGCATGAATTCTATCATCTCTATACTGCTGATGAACACACATTGGTATGTCTTGAAAAAATTGACTCGCTCCTCTTTTTAACAAATAAAAAATTCATCAGATATAGTAATTTATTTAAAAATTTCGAAGATCCCGCAATGCTCTATCTTGCAATGCTGCTACATGACACAGGAAAAGCAGCAAATGTCTCTAATCATGCTAATGCGAGTGCGGAAGCGGCAAAAAAAGTTGCAGCACGATTACAGCTTTCTGAAAAACGCTCCGAATTACTATATACATTAGTAAAATTCCACGGCGAATTAGCAACTGTTGCACGAACGCGTGATCTAGAGGATGAAACAACGATTACACATTTTGCTCACACGATAAAAAAAGAATCAACGCTGGATGCACTCATCATTTTAACATTAGCAGATGGAATGGGAGCTAGTGATACTCAATGGAGCGACTGGAAGGAGCAGCTTGTTTGGAATCTCTACGATCAAACAAAAAGGTATTTGGCATTAGGAGAAACATTTTTTGAAAAAAATCGTCGTGACCGTCATGCTACCAAAACCTTAGTTCGAGAAATGTTAACAAAAGATTTCAATGAAGAGATTGATGTTCATTTTGAGCAGATGCCAGAGCGCTATTTCAAAATGATGGAACCTTCTCTCATCACAGATCATTTGCAGTTATTTCGTTCATTTTTTGAAAAGAGCAAGGATGATACTTCTCAAAAAAAACAGTTTCTTGCACCAGAAATTTTATGGAAAGAGAATTTAGAATCAGGTTATACCGAAGTTTCTATTTGTGGTTGGGATCGTGAACAATTATTGGAACGTTATGCAGCTGCATTTCTTGCTGCTGGAATTAATATTCTAAGCGCTGATATTTTTACACGTCAGGATCATGTCACCCTAGATATTTTTAGAGTTACTAGTGTGCGTCCTGACCCCATGTTAACTGAAAAAGAAAAAAAAATAATGGAGAAACGATTACAAGATCTCCTAAAGCTTGAAAGCCATCAGCTCCAGGATCGTTTTAAAAAAGATTTGGTTAATGCTAATACAATGGAAGTTTCAGGTCAGAATAATACAATGATGGATTCGCGTCTTTTGATCGATAATCATTCCCATCCTAGTTACACCATAGTGGAAGTAGAAACAGCAGATCGTGAAGGTCTCTTCTACGACCTAGTAGGGGCAGTCCATTTTCAGGATATTACTATTGACTGTGCTCGTATTGCTACAGAAATGAGAGCAGCTTTCGACACATTTTATATTCTTGGATCTCATGGAAAAAAACTAGATGACAAGAAAACCCTTGCAGGTCTTCACGAGCGATTGTTAAGAGCAGTTCAAAAATAGTTTTTTTTCTTCAAGTAAAATATACGAATCCTTTGTAGTAAAAAGTCAGAAGAACTCTAACTATGCTCTTGCGTGACAGTGCGCTTTATGAAATTCTTCTCAACTTGTTAAGATTCACTATTAACAGAAAGCCGGCATAGCTCAGTTGGTAGAGCAGCTGATTTGTAATCAGCCGGTCGTCGGTTCGAGTCCGACTGCCGGCTCCATTTTGCTAATCAGGTTTTTCCTGATTGGAAATATTAGGGGCAAGTATTTCTTCTCCCCAAGCTTGAAAATCACCACCTAAGATTTTTTCTTCGCTTTGAATGGAGGATTTATTGGAAAGTGGCTGGACCGTTGATGGGGCAGGAATTCCTAATTTATTCATGATGGGACCAATCAAAGGATCTGCATTGAAGATGGCATTATAGAATGTAGCATGTGCGGTTTTTCTTGCTTCTTGAACTGAAGGATCAAGGAGCGCCTTAGCATGAATTTTCTCTAAAGTCTCTTTCTCGGTGGTGGTGAGGGAAGCTACTGCAGCCGGGCAAAAATTACCAAGCCAATGCTGAAAATCACCACCCAACCTTTTTTTACTACGGCTCACGCTAAAACCATTTTGTGCGTTATAAGCATCCATATTTGCAAGAATTGTTTCAACAGAGGGATCTGCCTTCAGCATAGCTTTATGAAGAGTAATACGTGTGATTTCACGCGTCGATTGAACAGCAGGATCAGTCAAGGCTTTTTGATATGCTGTAAGAAACTCTGTTTTTTCATCAGGGGTTAATGATTCCAAAGAGGCATTGGCGGAATCAGGCTTTTTCAGCGCGGAACTGTTATCAGCTACTGGATTAGGAGACAAAGGATTTGCTTCAAGTTGAGCAAAAGTAACAGTTGAGCTTACTATGAGGCTGAGCGCTAATATTCTAGTAGCTTTCAGCCTATACTTTTGATTTTTGGATGGAGTCATGTGCTTGGTTTTTAACTTCATTGAAGGAGAAAGAACTTTTATTAAGATGATGAATC
Source organism: Chthoniobacterales bacterium (assembly GCA_021733705.1). Lineage (GTDB taxonomy): Bacteria > Verrucomicrobiota > Verrucomicrobiia > Chthoniobacterales > UBA6821 > CAIWMF01. Next base: position 5,891 of record JAIPKF010000009.1, on the reverse strand, counting down.
ACAATGAAAAAATCAGCTCACCGATTGCTACAATTGTTCCGGAGCATTGAGAAGTTCTTTAATACGCAGTAGCAGACGCCCTGCAGCACCTCCGTCAAGCACACGATGGTCAAAGCTCAACGTAAATTGAGCTTCTGTAATTGGCACAAAAGAATTTTTTTCCTTATCCCAATGAGGGGTGATTTGACCCACTCCCATCCCAAGAAGAAGCGTCTGTTCAGGAAGAGGAATCGGAGTAGCCATGGTTAAGCCAAAGACTCCATAATTAGTGATAGTAGCAATTGATCCTCCGGTATCCCTCGCTGAAAGGCGTCGTGCACGAGCAAGTTCTACGAGGCGATTGTAACGTTCGACAAGTTCTACAAGACGGAACTGGTCAGCATTTCGAATCACTGGAACAAGTACTCCATCGGCAGCTTCAACAGCAAAACCTATGTCGATAGATCTAGGATGAATAATACGAGCTCCAACAAGGCGTCCTGCAATAGCTGAATTTTCTCCAAGCGCAATTGCAAGAGCACGCAATGCATAGAGAGCGGGCCCAGCTTTTAAGGGTTGATTTTTGCGATGAGTCAGCATGATATCACATTGAATTGGGAGAACTACCGTTGCAAGAGGACGTGTCCAACTACGCCTCATAGCATCTGCAACAGCAACACGCATCGATGAGGCAGGAGTAATTTTGTTACGTTCGAGATCTTCTAGGAACGCCTCCAAATCTTCAATAGTGACTCTGCCATTAGCACCACTCCCAGCAACACCTGCTAGATCAGCAGAATGAAGACCGAGTTCTGTCATACGTGCTTTCATGCGCGGGGAGAGAAAGCTGGCTCCCTCTGCATGCGCAGGAACAGGAAGTCCACGTAATGTGGGCTCTACAGATGACTTCCAAGAAGTTTCTTTTTCTGTTGCCGGCTTTTTTGGGGGAGAGGCTTTCTTCTCAATGATGGGCTTGGGAGCATCATCGACTCCAAGACGTTTTGCATCATCATCACTAATTTCAAGAAATCCCAATGTCGCTCCAACTGGATAGCTCTCTCCAACAACAGCAGTGATCTCTTGAATGAGGCCGGCACATGGGACGGTAACACTCATGATTGCTTTATTGGTTTCTACTTCAAAAACATCAGTGTCAATCTCAACATGATCCCCTACTGAAAAAGTAATACTAACAATTGATGCCTCGGCAATAGATTCACCGAGTTGCGGCATGATAATAGGAATTTGAGGCATGAGAGTGGGATGCTTTCAGTTAGAAGGTTGACCCGAATATTTCATACTAAATTTACGAGGGCTGGAGGAAAGCTTATTACTGCTGTTTCGGTCTCGAATTGTGATTGGGCCGGTATGGTAGTTATACAGCCTGGCATCACAAACCTTCGTCCGCTTTGTATTAATAAGCTTCGAGCAGCAACTCATGATACTTCAGTATGAAATATGAGGGTTAACGATTGGAGATTTAAGTTGAGATAGGAGTTTCGTAGAAAAAATAATTTACTATTTTTTTGAGGGCCACAAGTCTTGTTTGTGTCCTTTTTTAAGTCGGTTCGTTAGAGCTTGAGCAGTCGATGAAGTGCAGAAGCAATAGTGGAGGCAGTTGGACGATGTGTTCCCCAAAGTGCGGGATGATAAGGAACTGGTGTATCTTTAGCGTTCAAACGTTGAGGTGGAGCATCAAGTAGTCCAAAGCCTTCCGCAGTGACACGTGCAATAACCTCGGCGGCGACTCCTCCCCAAGGAAAGGCTTCGCTTACCACTAGTAAACGGCCAGTTCTGGCTACAGAAGCTAAAATAGTATCAGTATCAAGCGGCTTTACGGATCGTAGATCCACAACTTCGATTTCATATCCATCCTGTGATAGTTCTGCTGCTGCTGCTAATGATTCATGAAGCATTGCGCTGTAAGTAACAATGGTAGCATCACGGCCAGGCCGGGTCACTCGGGCTTTATTAGCGGGGAGTGCTGTTGTGGGAAGGGATTCTGCTTTGAGGTGATAATAAAGAAATTTATGCTCACAAAAAATTACAGGATCATCGATATTAATTGCCTCAAGAAGCATCGTGTACGCATCCTCCACAGTTCCTGGAGTCATTACCACTAGACCAGGAAAGTAAGCATAAATAGCCTCTAAACTTTGACTGTGAAACGGTCCACCTCCAGAGGTCCCTCCAGAAGGAAGACGTACCACGAGAGGACATGGAACTTCTGTGCGATAAAATAAAGTGGCTGCATGATTAGCAATTTGATTTAAACCACATGTTGAAAAATCAGCAAATTGCATTTCTACTATAGGTCGCATTCCTTCAATAGCGGCTCCTATAGCCATTCCAATCATGGCATCTTCACTAATAGGCGAATCCATTACTCGTCCGGGGAATTCTTTGGCAAGATTTTTTGTCGCTTTGAAAGCACCTCCAAAAGCACCCACATCCTGTCCATAGATAAAAACCCTCGAATCTTCTTTTAGGGCATGCGCCTGAGCGGCACGAATGGCTTCAAGGTAAGTGATGCTGGTCATGAAAATGTAAAAGGGTGTTCTCTTTAGTGAAATTCAAATGAGTCAAAAATGCTCCAGAAATTATTGTGCTAAGAGGTTCTATGAATCAAAGGGGTTAGGAGCTTGATGAATAGTGATGTTGCCTCAATTTTTTATTATTGAAAGTTCATTTGCGCATTATCCTAAAAAAAGGGATGTAAATAAAAAATCGTGGAGATATTTCTAATATAATGGGGTCGATGTAGACACGCTAGGATTCACTATGAATGTGGCTTGTGGCAAAAGGTATCCACAATTCTTCTTCGGGGTCGGGTGCTGGTTCACGTAAAACACGTGTTGTTGTTGCTTCAATTTCCACCTCAATCTCTTTTTGCCATAAATCTAGTTCCTCTTGCGACATCCATCTTTTTTCTAGGATAGTATTTTGGGCTAAAATCAAGCAATCACGCCCTAGAGGAGATTGTTTTTGAGCTTCCGTAATATAACTAGCATCATCATGATCAGCATGACCAATAAGGCGCAACAAATCTGCTACTACGAGCTGGGGTCCACCACCAGTTCGTGCAGCTGCCACCGCTTTTTGGAGGACTTTAAGACAATCAGCAAGATCATTTCCAATAACACGATGACCAGTGATGCCATACCCGATGGCTCGATCAACAAGATGGTGGCAGGCAAACTGGGAGCTGTTGGGTGTTGAGTAAGCATATTGATTATTGGCAACAACAACCACTAGGGGGAGTTTTTCAATAGCTGCTAAATTAAGCCCTTCATGAAAACTGCCCGTAGAAGTCCCTCCATCTCCAATACAGGTAGCACCAACAATACTTGTTTCTCCACGAAAGCGCCTTGCAATTAAGGCTCCACAGACAGCAGAGACCATAGCCCCAAGATGACTAATCATCGCAAAATAGCCTTCTCTTGGACGACCTCGATGAATATTACCATCGCGTCCACGCATCGATCCTAAAGCTGATCCAAGATAGGTTCGTAGGGCATCTAACATTCCTTCACCAAAAGCAAGACGGCCTGCTTGATCTCGAATCAGAGGGGCATAAATATCTCCTTTGCGAAGATGAATTCCTAGTGCCACACTGAGTGCTTCTTGACCACGGCCTAGAAATACACCACCTACAATTTTTCCAGAGCGTTTGAGAGCTGCTAATTTTTCTTCCAGTAGTCTTGCCGTAAGCATCAAGCGATAAGCTTGGCAATAGAGGTCACTAGCGATCTCAAGTGTGCCGCCTGTTGTTGTTGATTTGCAGTTGTTGTTGGCTTGTTGTTCCATCAAAAATCTTTGTAAGCTACTAATTTTCTAACTTATTTTTTCTAACATTCCTTGGAGCAGTGTAAGCCGTTCCTTCCATCTACCCTCACGTTCTTGATGTTCATTGAGAACAGAGGCAGGAACCTTTTTTACAAAGTCAGGGTTAGCTAACTTGGATCGTACTTTGATAATCTCACTTTCCACAGTTTGAATTTCATGAAGAAGACGTTTTCGTTCGGCTTCAATATCAATAAGACCCTCCAGTGGTATAGTGATCATCCCACGTTCTGTCAAAACGGAAGCACTCTCTTTGGGAGGATTTTCTTCCAGAATGATGACCTCTTTGGCACGTGCCAATGATTCAAAAATGGAAATCTCCAATTCGCTCCATGGCAACTCCTGTGGTTTTTGGGAAATGAGAAATGGGATGGATTGTTTGGGGTTGATTTTAAATTCACCACGTAAATTTCTTGCTGCTCGAATGGCTTTATAAAGAGACTCTGTCTTTTCTGTAGCTTCAATAATTTTTTCTTTACTAAGGTGAGAAAGCGAATCTGTTTCAGGAGGTTGAGTATAGAGAAGAAGAGGTGGGCGATCCCGATTGGAAGGGGGGGCCGTGAGTTCGAGCCGTTTCCAGATTTCTTCAGTAATATGAGGCATGAAGGGGTGGAGCAGACGCAAGAATCCAGAGAAGACATAATCTATGACTGCGAGAAGAGCCTCTTTTTCTTTTGCTGATCCATTATGAAGAGTCGGTTTTGCGGCCTCCACGAACCAATCGCAGTAATCATTCCAGAAAAAATGATAGAGAAGCAGAGTGATTTCTTGGAAGCGATATTCTTGATAGGCTTCTCGAAGCTTCTGATGCATCGTATCAAACTGTGCAAGCAAGGTGATAGCAATATCCGATAGTCCGTGAAGAGAGAGATTAATATTGGTATTGCAAAGGCCGTGCATCTGCCGGAATCGAGCTGCATTCCAAAGCTTATTGGCAAAGTTGCGACCCTCTTCAATAAGTTTTTCTTCAAAGCGAACATCTTGACCATAAGGGGCCATGCGTATTATTCCAAATCGAAGTCCATCAGCTCCATATTTTGCAATGAGATCGAGTGGATCAGGAGAATTTCCAAGGCTTTTAGACATTTTACGTCCACTTTTATCACGGATAATTCCAGTAAAATAGACATCACGGAAGGGAAGTTTTCCTGTGTATTCAAGGCTCGCCATGATCATGCGTGCTACCCAAAAGAAAATGATATCAGGCCCGGTTACCAGAACTGACGTGGGGAAGAATTTTCTATGTGTTGCCGCATCCATCGTCTCATGCGCCCAGAGCCAAGATGAGAACCAAGTATCGAGAACATCAGGATCTTGAGTCCACCCGGGTCCAGGCGATTCAAGTTGGACCTTAATTTCAGAATTTTGTTGCGAATACCATGCCGGAATTTGATGTCCCCACCATAGCTGACGACTAATACACCAATCTTGAATATGTTCCAGCCAATGGTCGTAAACTTTTTCCCAACGCTCCGGGAAAAAACGGGTTAATCTATTTTTTACAGCTAACCGAGCTTCCTTCGTTTTGGGGTACTTTAAAAACCACTGCTCGCTAAGACGAGGCTCAATAGGGACGTCGGCACGTTCGCTAAAGCCAACATTGTTTTCATGGGGCTCCTCTTTGACAAGCAAACCGAGCTCACGAAGAGATTGAGCAGCTTTTATACGTGCTTCAAAACGATCACTCCCAGCAAAGGAGGGACCGGCAAGAGCATTGAGCGTCCCATCTGGATTCATGATTTCAATGATAGGAAGGTTGTGGCGTTTTCCTATTTCATAATCGAGGGGATCATGGGCTGGAGTGACTTTAAGAACACCTGTTCCAAATTGCATGTCGACACAAGCATCTCCGATGATTGGTAAAAGCAGTTCCGATTCCGTCGGTAGAGGTCGACGTACATGCTTGCCGATAAAGCAGGCATAACGAGGATCCTCCGGATTTACTGCAAGAGCCACATCTCCCATGATTGTCTCAGGACGTGTGGTGGCTATTTCTAGCCATGTGCCAGGCTCTTCGACAATTTCAAGTTTGAAATGATAGAGGAGTCCTTTTTGTTTTTTGGGGATTA
>JAIPKF010000008.1 GCA_021733705.1 Chthoniobacterales bacterium | reverse complement strand
ATCATTACTGCGTTGGTCTCGAATTGTGATTTGGGCGGTATGTACTCATACAGCCCGGCATCACAATCCTTCGCCCGCCTTGTACTAATAAGCTTTGCACGGCGCCTCATGACGATTCAGTATGAAATATCCGGGCTAGGCTATCAAAACTTATGAAGCAAGAGGTAGTCAAAAACACGATTCTTTACTCTTTTTTTTGAATCGATACTCTTTTTAGATGCCATCTTCAAAAAATGTGCGCCTCCTTGCACGAGGTCCGTCAGATCCTTTTTTTTTAATTATCTTAAAAATCTTGTTTCTTGTAGCCGCGATTCAACTGCTTGCAAGTAGTTGGATTTTATTTCCTGAGTGGATAAGTTGTGCTGCAAGTTATTTGGCGAGAAGAGATACTCTTCAGGAGGTCGTTCAGCAGGCACTGAATACCGATCGCAGTGCAAAGATCACCACTGAAAAAACTAAAGAGGAGATATCACTCAATCCTACTTCTTATAAAAAGATACAGAAACCGCAGACAGATATTTTAGCACAAGAAGTGCTCAAGGAAAATGAAATAGGTTCAAAAACAGTCTCCTCAAATTTAGAAGGTGGTTTTCAATCGGGTGACTACCTCACCATCATTAATATTCAACACACTCCGGGAGTGGATGGAGAGCAGATCTTAAAAATTGCTATTAAGGCACAAGAGCATGAAGTGATCTCAGTATCGGAAGTCAAAGTGCAGGTTTATTTTTATGATCAAAGTGGAGGGGCAATTGTTGCAAGTAAATCGCCAGTAACATCTCGATGGCTTAATGCAGCTGTTGATTGGAAAAATGGGGATCCTCAACTTTTGGAAGTAACTTATCAACCCAGTAACAACAATCCAGATGCGCACTATCTCGGGTATGTTGTAGCAATTTATTATAAAGGAGAATTGCAATCATATCGTGCCGATCCTCCAATGATCACAAATCAATTTCCGATTAAGGTTTATATTGGTAAGGATGAGTTTTAACACGCATATTTCATACCGATCTACTGCGTAAGCCGGGAAGCCAGATGGATGCTGCGTTGATCTTGAAGTCTTCCTCGGGCAGTGTGTACGCACACAGTCGTCGTCTGACTTCATCGCTCGCCTTGCCCAATCAGCCTTCGCGGCCTCCTCGTCACGATCAGTATGAAATATCCGGGTAAAGGCAGTCTCCACCGCGGTCTCTCCACCGCGGTCTCTCGACCGCCGGTGGTGTCTGCATCAGGATTCGCGGCGCCTCGCGACGAACCAGTATGAAATATGCGGGTTAATCTTATTAGAAGTGCATATTTTCTGAAAGTTGTTATATTTGCCCAATCATTTTTAACACATGAATTCTTTTCAAAAATTTTTTCTTCTGTTCTTAGGAGTCTCTCTTTTTTCCAGTTGCGCTTCGTATGATCACCGCTTAAACGATCCTTCTACCCGCTATCTTGGGCTTAATGGTTCACTTACCTCTCAAGAGCGTGGCACTTTTGCTGACCGTATCTCTTATTGGGATGGAGATGCTATTTCAGGAGCCCCCTCAATCACTATTGATCTCAGTGAACAGCGTCTCTACTACTACAAAGGGAATAAACTTGTAGCTGTTTCGGCCGTCTCTACAGGGGCTGAAGGGCGCGAAACAAGAACAGGTCATTATAAAATTAGTAAAAAAGATCTACATCATGTCTCCTCAGAGTGTGGTGATTATGTCAATAGGCAGGGGGAGATTGTTGTTAAAAATGTTGTTGTTAGAGAGGTTTCAATGCCCGCAGGAGCTCATTTTGTCGGCTCTCCTATGCCCTATTATATGATGATTTATCCGGGTGTTGGAATGCACACAGGATTTCTTCCCGGAGTTCCAGATTCCCATGGCTGCATTAGATTACCTGATCGTATGGCAAAAACCTTTTTTGAAGTGACCCCAATTGGCACACCTGTTACTGTTCAAAGATAGGCAGAGATTTCTGTTCACATCACTTGCCAGGCTCTTTTGACTCATAGCTCTTTACTCTCTTTAAATATTCTTCTATGTCCTCCATTCATATTGCTCGTCACGGTCAGTCTCTTGGCTCTTATAGCGAAGAAGAGGTTAAGGAAGGGATTTCTTCAAAGCGTTTTATGAAAGATGACTTGGTATGGCGTATTGGCATGAGTGACTGGTCTCCTTTACATGAAGTAGCGGATGCTTGGGGTTTTGACCTCTCTTTGTTTGGTGAGGTGACACCTCATGAGAAAATACCACCTGACTACGTGGAGCCTGCTTGGGAGAGGCGTGATGAACTTGGTTTTATCAAGGCCCTCTATCATACCGTCAAAATGGTCCTTCTTGCTCCAAACCATACTTTTTCTAGGTTACGCATTACAGGCGGTTTCTTAAATCCGCTATTTTACTACCTCATTATAACGAGTTTTAGTATTTCCATAAGAATCCTTTTAGAAATACCTCTGATTCTAAAAAACCCCCTATTGCTCGGTCCTCAACTTTCCTCACTCTCTCAAAGTAACATTATTATTGGTGCTCTCGTTCTTATTGTTATAAGTCCTCTCTTTTTTATTATTGGTATCTTTTTTTCTGCTGCAGTAACACACCTTAGTCTCAAAATAGTGAAGGGAGCTCATGAGCCTTTTGAAGCTACGTTTCGAACTTTCTGTTACGCCTTAGGCTCCGTTGCAGTGTTTCAATTTCTTCCTCTTCTGGGCGGAATTATTGCAGCTTTTTGGGGCGTTTTATCCTATTTTATTGGATTGAAAAAAGTACATGCTATTTCAGCGTGGAAAACTTTTTTTGCTATTTTAGTCTCAACAATGATCTCCTTTGTGATCTTTATGTTGGTTGCTGCAGTTTATATTGTAACCTTTGGGGTCAAAGTCTGATTGTTCGACTGATAGCATCTGGTTTAGCACACCAACCTTGAAGGGGAGAGGAGTCATCAATGATAGAGTGAATTGCTGCGAGTGCTAATTCCTCTCGGTTGCAATCAGAGCTTAAGTGACCTAAAGCTACATGACGTAATTCACGATGCATGAGATCTTTTAATAAGGCCGCTGCTGCATGATTGGAAAGATGACCATGACGTGAGGAAATGCGTTGTTTAACAGCCCATGGGCGCTTGATATCCTGCTGAAGCAGTTCCTCATCATAGTTGGCCTCCAGTAATAATCCATTAACGTCACGTAGGGCATCTAGGACTAAACGTGAGGCATAACCAAGGTCAGTTGCAAATCCGAATGAGTATTTTTGTTCACGTAGGACAAACCCAACTGGATCGACAGCATCATGTGGAACGGAAAATGATTGCACATTGAGACTGCCGATCAAAAAAGAGGATCCTGTTTCAAAGATTTTCCACGAACCCTGCTCTTTCATCATTCTACGGAGTACTAATGCTGTATGACGATTGCAATAAAGTGGTGTCGCATAGTGCTTGGACCATTGGTATAATCCTTTGATATGATCTCCATGTTCATGCGTTATTAAAATACCTGTAATTTCCTCTGGAGTCACATCACACAGTGCTAAGCGTTCTCGAAGTTTTTTTGCACTCAGTCCTGCATCGATAAGAAGGGTAGCTCCCTCTGAGCGCACAAGTGAGGCATTGCCGCTACTTCCACTGGCAAGAATGGTGACTTCAAACATTGTTGGAGCATGGCTCATCCATTTATTGAGAGCGAGTTTTTTTAGAGTTTCTTTAAAACTATTTTGATCTATAGTCTAACTTTCCAGGCGTCCGTAGCTCAGGGGATAGAGCAGGGGATTTCTAATCCCTTGGTCGCAGGTTCAAATCCTGCCGGACGCACTATAACAATGCAATATCATGAGTCATTTTATTCTTAGCTCTTGTACTTAGATCCACTAAAGATTGTTCGTGCATTAGATAGTTTGCCATTTGTAGAAATGGTTTTGATTGTTACCACCATTGTTGTCCTTTTTTCATTATTTCTTATAGTGGCCAATCATCTTTTAATTGGAAAAAATAAATATACCACTTCTAAAGAGGCCTCCTTAGCAAACAGTATCAACTCGGGAATAGTAGGACTGATTTTAGCATTCATCGTCGTCTCGATGTATCAAACGAATCAAGAGGCAGAGAACAGTATTTTGAAGGAGACGTGTGCTTTGACCACTATTTTTCATATATCACAAATCTTAGATAATGCGGATCAGATTCAATCTGCTATTAAAAGATACATTGAAATAGTTGTTCAAGAAGAATGGCCTCTGATGTGCTCAGGAGATATTGATAAAATATGGAACAATTCGAATGTGATCATTGTTGATCCTCATACTAAGAGAGCGATGGGACCTTTCTATAAAATTTTTGAACAATCACATCCCTAAGGAATCATCCAAGAAAGTTTTTATTATTCTATTCCCGGATTGTTAGAAAAATTAACAGATGCTCGTCGTGAACGAATTGAAGTAGCTAATTTTCACCTACCTGCTCAATTTTGGTCTGTGATCATTCTCATGACAATGATTTTACTTTGGTTTGTTGTCTATATGAATCCGTGGAATGGAGGGCACTCTTTAATACCAGTGATGGCTGTAGCTATTGTGATCAGTTTATGTCTGGCACTTTTAATTTCCCTTCATTACCCCTTTCTAGGACCATTTTCTGTTTCTAATAAGCTTTACTGCTCTGGTTTGCTCGATTTTTCACAATCTCCTGACCCAAAGCTTAAAAAATAGAATGTGAAGGAACCTTTATCTTGGTTAAATTCAAATTGGCTCTGTCTCGTTGCGTGTAACAATCGTTAGTAATTTGGTAATTTCATCTGCAGCATGATTGATAAAGACTTGATCCTCTCCTTCAATAAGGAGTCGAAGAAGAGACTCTGTTCCTGAATAACGCATCAAGAGACGACCTTTGCCTTGAAGTTGGTTTTCTATTTTTGTAATGAATGGAATCTTCTCACGCAACAGAGAGAGCGGTATTTTTTCTTCCACACGTAAGTTGCGCTGTGCTTGGGGATATTTTGTAAGGCAAGTTCGAAGAAGGCTCAGAGGTTGTTTTTTTTCTGCCATCAAGCGGAGCACTTGTAATGCAGCAACAATACCATCACCCGTGGTACTATGATCATGGAATATGAGATGGCCACTCTGCTCTCCTCCAATATTAAAGCCTCCACGTTTCATAGCCTCAATGACATAACGATCACCTACAGGCGTTCGAAGAATTTTTCCTCCTGCAGCTTCCAAGCAGGCATCAAGCCCACAATTGCTCATGATGGTCGTTACAACTGTTTGATGTGCGAGTTTTTTGTGTTTTAAAGCATCAAGAGCCGTCATCGCTAAAATCTCATCCCCATCAATAAGATTTCCTTGTTCATCACAAAGAAGAAGACGATCAGCATCTCCATCGTGTGCAATGCCGAGATGGGCTTGAGATTTTAAGGTGAGGCGCTGTAGCTCCTCCCCATGAGTGCTTCCACAACCTTTGTTGATATTCACCCCATCAGGAACGTTGTGAAATGTAAAAAGAGTAGCTCCTAATTCTTCTAAAATCCGAGGAGTAGACTGAGTAGCGGCTCCATTAGCACAATCCACAGCAATCCGCGTTCCCTTTAGTGAAAGGGAAGGGACGCTTTTAAGAACAGCAGCAATGTAGGAGTCAAGAGGGTTGTGAAGAGGCGAGCATATTCCAATATCAGCTCCAGTGGGTCTTAAAAGATCTTCAGTTTCTAAAGAAAACATCAGTTTTTCTAAATGTAATTCCTCTTTATCATCGAGTTTGTAACCATCAGAACCAAATAGTTTCAAGCCATTATCCTCTGCTGGATTATGGGAGGCAGATATGACAATGCCGGCTTGGGCCTTGTACTGACGGGTGAGTAAGGCGACTGCAGGTGTGGGGACTACCCCTGCAAGAGATGCGTCAACTCCGATGGAATTAAGGCCAGCAACAAGTGCAGCTTCTAACATACTTCCTGAATGACGTGTATCTTTTCCAATAATAAGACAAGGCCGTTGAGAGTGCTTTTTTCCAAAAAAAAGATGACCGGCAGCACGCCCTAAGCGAAAAGCATTTTCAGGAGTCATTGGCTCCAGGTTTGCAATACCACGGATTCCATCGGTGCCAAAGAGACGTGATCTATTATTTTCCATTAGAATTTGATAATGATGAGTGGGGTTCTGTTTCCTTAGCAAGTTTTTCTGAAGCATCTCCTCAGATTGATGAATGAATCGGCTGAGTAAGCGATATTCTATAACGCATGGAAGAAAACGAATCTTGGAATAATGTATCAAACTGCCTACTCTCTGGCTACTCCACTTTACTCTTAGGAGTGACTTCGTATCTTTAGTAACATTTTTTGATTTTAATCATCAGTCTTTTTTATGGAACTCTCCTCACAGGAACATTTTTCTAAAGCTGCTTTAATTGAATCAGTTCTTTCTCAAGGGAGTGGAATTATGGGGGAGATTTTATTAAATAATGATTTTTCACTTCGCCATCAGGCAGACCGAATTGTGATGGAGAATGCGCTAGAGCACTATTACTCTCCCGAGGCTGCACGAAAGATTGCTCGCTACGATGCTCAAGGATTATTTCGCCCACTCAAAACAGCTCCCACTCTTCAGCGTGGTTGGTTGCTACAACTAGAGAGTATGGAGCAAGTAATTTTAGCCCTCGATTTTTTTTATCCAGCAGCATTAGACCTCTATGGATCTTTTCTGCAACACAAAATTACCATTACTCCTCTTCGAGAAACGCTCGATCGTCAAACTGGGATGTATCGTATTACCCAGTTGTTGAAAGAGGAACAAGCTCAAGAACTCATTGCAAAAACGTGTTCCTCCAACAATGGTTGCTTAAGAAAAGTCCTCTGGTCGATTTCACAAGTTCAAGAAATCTCTACTCTTCCTGAAGAAAAAAAGAGGGTCTCAATGCAGATTGATGAAATACCCTTGCTTTGTAGAGAGGCATGTAATCTTTTGGTCGCTGCTGCACGCCCTTTAGCTAAAAAAAACCTTCCCGTCACAAATGGTCCCTCTGCTTGATCTTGAAACCATTCTTTGAGGAAGAAGGTTGTTTCTTTATACACATATTTTTGTGCCATTTGCCGATAAATCCAATAGCAGAGAAGAATCTTTTTTAAAAAAGAATGGAAAGGGGCGCATCAATGATAAGTAACGATGGTCTCATTACCCTTTATCGAGCTCGTTATGTGATGCCGATGGTGGAGCCTCTCATTGAAGATGGAGCTGTTATTATTCGTGATGGAATTATTGCTGCTGTTGGAAAATATCAAGATTTGCAAGGTCGCTATTCTTTCACTTCGAGCCACGATCTTGGAGAGGTGATTCTCATGCCAGGTCTTATTAATGCTCATGCTCATCTTGATTACACAATGATGAGAAATCAATTAGCACCTGGAACAAGCTTTACAACGTGGATTCAACAACTCAATAAAATCAAAAGTTCGCTTTCCCAACAGGATTTCTTAGTAGCGATTGTGGAGGGAGCCCAGGAATTGTATTCCTGGGGATGCACTACTATTTGCAATATTGAGTCCTTTCCCAATCTTTTGTTCAAACTGCCCGAGCTTCCTTTGCGTCTTTATCAATTTCTTGAGGTGATGGATGTTCGTAGCGAGGAGCAAGGGAGAGAGGGGTTAGCCATGATGGAATCTTTTTTAAAAAAGAAAACAAGAGCACGGTGTGGTTTTGGCGTTTCCCCACATGCACCCTATACTAGCTCCCAATCACTCTATCGAAGTGCTGCTCAACTGGCCCAAAAGTATGAGGTTCCTTTGTGTACTCATCTTGCAGAATCTCAAGAAGAAAATGAAATGTTCACTCAAAACAGAGGTCTCCTTTTTGAATTTTTATACAACGGGGGATATGAGATGAGTGATTATGGCTTTCAAACACCTCTTCAAGTACTTTTAAAAAATAATTTATTGCCTCGCGGTTCGATGCTTGTGCATATGAATGTTCTTAGCAATCAAGATCGTCTCTTGCTTGCTCCTCGAGGCCATGATTTCTCTATTGTTCATTGTCCTAAGACCCATCGTTTTTTTGAGCGGCCTCCTTTTGATTGGAAGTTTTTTTATCACCATAAATATCCGCTCCTTCTGGGTACTGATAGTCTTGCAAGCAACGACTCACTGAATCTTTTTGAAGAGATGCGTTCGATGGTTGCTACTGCTCCTGAATTAGAGCCAGAAGCAATTTTGAAAATGGTAACGCTCCATCCTGCTGCTGCAATTGGTATGAAAGGGCGCCTTGGAGAGTTGAGTAGTGGTGCCTTCGCCGATATGATTACGATTCCTTTTTTAGGAAGAATGGAGAATGCTAGTGAATCAGTGATTGAAAACAGACTATTTCCAAAGGTAATTTAGAACCAATATTAAAAAATGATAACACCACTCTCACGATCCAAAAATCGATTACCAAATGCTCTTCGAGAAATTACTTTTCAAATAGATATTGCTCCTCAAGCTATGGGGTCAGTTCTAATTTCTTTTGGAAAAACGCAAGTGATTTGTGCTGCTACAATCGAAAATGGTATTCCGCGTTGGATGAAAGAACAAGGAGTTGCTGGGGGTTGGTTAACGGCAGAATATTCCATGCTTCCTTACTCTACTCTTCCTAGAAAAAATCGTGATTCAGCACGAGGTAAAATAGATGGGCGTTCCATGGAGATTCAACGATTGATTGGTCGTTCATTAAGAGCCGCTATTGATTTAGATGTGCTGGGGGCACGAACAGTTTTTATCGATTGCGATGTGCTTCAAGCCGATGGAGGAACGCGGACAGCCTCGATTACCGGAGCTAGCATCGCTATGGCCTTAGCATGTGAACATCTTGTAAGACGTCATGAAATTTCAAGGCATCCTATGAAAAAACTTGTAGCTGCAGTGAGTGTTGGAATGGTTCAATCCCAAGCTCTTTTAGATTTGGATTACTTAGAAGATAGAGATGCTCAAGTCGATTTGAATCTCGTAATGAATGAGTCTCTCGATTTTATTGAACTTCAAGCGTCCGGTGAGGAAAATGTTTTTAATGATGATCAACTTGCCGTTATGCTTTCGTACGGCAGAGAGGGAATTAGTCAACTAGTGAAACAGCAACATTCTGTTTTAAGAGAAAATAATATTTTTCTTGAGAAAAGTTCTTGACTAGTGGAACAGAAAGAATTCAGTATCTCGGGTCAAATTATGTCTTGTAAATGTTCCATTACCCAATCTGTTCCCGTTCGAGGTTCTAAAATTCATCGTCGAGGTCTTGCTAAGAAAAAAGGTGGTATCGGCATGCATATCACTGCGGTGACAGCGCGTTATTTTACTCCTAATTTAAAAACAAAGCGTGTTTGGGTCTCTGAACTCAAAAAATTTGTAACTGTTAAATTAACAACACGCGCCTTAAAAACAATTTCTAAACGTGGTGCCTATGCTACGCTTTTGAAAGCTGGGATTATTTCATCCAATTAATTTGCACTCTATATTAAGAAAGGAAATCTATTATGTCATTCAGCGCTATCAGCAAAAAAAGTGGTAAAACATACTTTCTACACGCACGTCTTCAAGAACTTAAAGGTGGACAAAAAGTAACCCTTTATTACTTTGCAGGTGTTGCAGGTAAAGATGCTATTGATCAACTTCCTGAAGGTTACGAAGTTTCTGAGAATAGTCGCACAGGACTTCCTCTCCTTAAGAAAAAGAAATAGTCTGATCCCTTTTAGGATTAGTTTTAGATACCCAGACTAGGAACGTTATTCCTCTTCTGCTGCTCTTATTTAATTCCTATCCTTTTACTAATTGAAGTAAAAGGAGCGACTCTGTTACTTTTGAGATTCTTTTCTCTTATTGCTCCTTGGCAATAGAGATTAAATGTGCGACCATAAACCAATTTTCGTGATCTTCTCCCTCATTGGTAAGAGTAGTTACGTAAAAACTTTCAATAACTGTTTATAAATAGTTTGGTTGGCTTTATTGATTCAATATTATGATTTCTAATTACATTCATCCTGGGGCTCTCGTATCTACGCAGTGGGTGGCTGATCACTTAGATGACCCTTCTTTTTGTATTGTAGAAAGCAATGAAGATATTCTTCTTTATGATACTGGCCACCTTCCAGGGGCTGTGCATATTGATTGGAGACGTGATTTACAAGATGGATTGGTAAGGGATTATATCCAAACTAAAGACTTTGCAGCACTCTGCTCGCGTCATGGAATTACTCCTGAAACAACAGTTGTTTTTTATGGTGACAAGTCAAACTGGTGGTCTTGCTATGCGCTTTGGGTTTTTCGTCTTTTTGGCCACACCAAGGTCAAAGTGATGAATGGAGGACGTGATAAGTGGATTGCTGAGGGACGTCCTCTAGTTCGTGATATTCCAGAAAAAAAATCTGTTAATTATCCGATTCCTTCGAAACGCCTAGATAATGAAATCAGAGCTTTTTTTGAAAATACACTGGTTCATAGTCACCAGAAACGTCCTCTCATAGATGTTCGCTCTCCTGGAGAATTTTCTGGAGAAATTACTCATATGCCTGATTACCCTCAAGAAGGTGTTTTACGCGGTGGACATATTCCTGGAGCTCACAGTGTCCCATGGAAGCGTGCCGTTAATGAAGATGGCACTTTTAAATCAGCCGAAGAACTTCGGAAAATTTATCAAGAGGAATTAGGGCTTCAATTAGAAGATGATCTTATTGCCTATTGCCGTATTGGAGAGCGTTCCAGTCATACATGGTTCGTGCTTACCTATCTTCTTGGGTTTTCTCATGTTCGTAATTATGACGGCTCCTGGACGGAATGGGGAAATCGTGTGGGTGCTCCCATTGAAAAGTAGAGGCATCATTGGTGATGGTTCTTTTTTTCTGCTTGAGTCTATTTTTAGTAAGTAATCGTACCCCTAATACTTTTCATGAAAAAGTGCCTTCAAAAAATGTCCTATGACTATATTCACAAATATGTTGTGTAATAACGCCACTTTTTTATGAGTTATTACCCTAAAAAATTAGCTGCTATCATTTCTCTCTTTGAAAATTTAGCTGAATCAGAGCGAAGAGAAACGCTCATTTCTTACGCTGATCAAGCAAAAAATCATGAACCCAAAGAGGGAGAAGTTTTTGACTTCGAAGATTTCCGCAAGGATGAAGAATGCACTGATTCAGTCGGTATCTATCTCAGAATGGATGAAAACCAAAAGTACTATTTTAAGATTAAATTAGGGCCTCATGTTCAGACTCTAACACGTGCCATGAGTTCTATTTTGTGCAAAGGTCTCCATGGGATTACCTCAGAAGAGCTTCAATCCATTCAGCAAGATTTTGTTCCAAAAATTGTCGGAGCGGAACTGATTCGTGCTCGCAGCCAAACTGTTTACTATCTACTCACGCGTCTTAAAACGGCTTCTCAAGTATGGGAGAAACGGCTGCTCCGTCATGCAACTCAATAATCCTAATAACCTGAAGGGAAACGGAAAATTTAACGCAGCATCCATCTGGCTTCACGACCTCCTTGTCACGATCAGTAGGAATTATGTTTCATACTGCCCGAGGAGCAATTCGAAGCTGACGCAGTATCCATCAGGTGTTTGCAAGCCGCAGCAAAATCAGTATGAAATATGCGGGTTAGTTGGGAGTGTTTATTCCAGAATGTAATTATTACTGCCGGGCGTGGGGAGCGCCGTCTCTTTTTCTGCTTCTATTGGGTTTAAAGAAGATTCGTTAGTATCTTGATTGAGGGGTTCTTCAAGAGTGCCTTGAGAGAGAGTGTGCTGCCATTGAAGAACGATCTCGACGAATTTTTCAACACGTTGAATAAAGTCGAGACCAGTTAAACTGGAGGCAGGTGTTTGATATGCAAGGTAGACTGTATGAATTTCAGGACGAACACTCAGAGTCGCTCCACCACTAGATGTCCAGAGAAAATTAGCTTCTGCAATTTTTCTTAAAACTTCTAATTCTTGCTCAGGAGAATAAGTTCCAATTTGAGAAAAAATGACCACAAGTTCGCCTGATTCTTCAAAATCGATAGTAACTGTAGGTCCGTTTTCCAACTCTAAATCGAGTTGAGTTGAAGGAAGCGGATTTGGGAATTCTGGTAATTTACAACTAACACGGAGTGCTTCGAGAAGAGAGAGGTAGGGTGAAGGTATCATAATGAGACTTTTAGGCGATAATCATTAGCCTTCCTTTTTCAATTTAATACGCTGTAGGGTCAAATATATGGTTTAGATACCCTGCGTTAAAAGAGTGTTTTTTATTTTTTAAAAAGGTGATGCTCCATAGTACAAATTGTTCGATTGAATAATGAGTGGAATCGCCGTTCTAAATGAGATTGTTGCTGCCAGGCAAGGAGACGGTTAGGGAGTACTTCTTGAATTAATCGCAGCCAGTATCGAAGGATAGCATCTCTACTAAAGAAGAGGCTTTTTTGAGTTCCGTTCATGACAAGATAGGAGCGAAATTTTTGATCCTCTTTGAGCCGTTTGAGATGTTTGAGTAGTTGGGAGAGGGAGTGAGCAGCAAGATAATTTTTACCATGACAACCATCGGATGAGAAAGCAGAATCTCTTCCTCCAATAAAGGGAACGCCAGCCAGCCATGCATTATAGAGCTTAGTTGCAGGCTTGCGAAAATGAGCAGATCGTGAAAAATCCCGAATAGCTATTACTCCATCAATTTCACTATAATCATTCCACGATGACGGATCAACCACGCTAAAATGAAGTCCAGTAGCTCGCCTTAGTTGATCTCTCCATTCTTCAGAGAGAAGCTCCGAGGCAAGATTCCTGATATACCCAAAAAAAGCTATATTTTCAAAGCGACTACCACGTTTTAAATCACGAGGAATTAAGTTGGGTTCAGACCAGTGTGGCATAAAAAGCGAATTTGGTAGAAGCTTGCTGTGGGCCTTGTTTTGAATGAGATGAAGAGGGGCTCTGGGATGAGGCTTTTCGTCAGCCACTACATCTATAATATAAAGATCTTTTGAAATACGTTCAGGATGATTAAGGAAATCGATATGTTCCCCCTCACTGCTCATTCTTTTATTTTCATGTGGATGCACAAAGAGAACCCCCTCCTCTGGTGGTTCTGATAGAAGTTCACAAGCAAGGCCTGCCTTATTAAGAAGACTCCAAGTTTGATATATCCAGGAACCCTGTGTGCCAAGGGGTAGATGATTTTTCAGCTTATTGTTAGTATGATAGGCTTCTATTTGTTTAGCTTCTTGGCTTCTAATAAATTCAGGAGGAATGAAAAAAGAAATACGCATCTCAAGTATGGTAGAACAGGTTGCCCTGATATTTAATGCTAATTTATTGTGGAAGCCTGGAAGCGGTGGATGCTACGTTAATCTCAAAGTCTTCCTCGGGCAGTGTCTTTGTACACAAAGGTCGTCAGACTTCATTGCTCGCCTTACCCCATCAGCCTTCGCGGCCTCCTGTTCACGATTAGTATGAAATATTCGGCTTAAAAAAGAATTTTAATTTCTCGCTCTCTATGGAGTGCTTTTCGAACCCAAAAGTTTTTCCAAAAGATTCTAAGGGGTGTGGTTGATTGATTATATTTAGCAGTCTCTACATAAGCCTTCATGATTTTTTCTGCTAACTTCCACCCTTTTTTTAAACCAGGGTTCTCTTTCTTTAAACAAGTAGAATACCAAGAAGCCCAATAAGCAGCCATTGTCCAGTAATGCGAAGATGTTGTCGCTTTCTGGAGCTCTTTTTTTGCTGCTTTGGAGCGATAGGTTGAAGCTTTTTCTAATCCCAAGGCAACAAGCTCTGCTTGATGAGCCTCTTTTTTTTCTTTTTTAGCAATTAACTCCGCAACGTGAGCTCTACTCAGGGATGCTTCTTTTGCCCAGTAAGCAGCAAAGAGAAAGGAATAAATGCTAGAGGGTTTATCCTTCGTGGCAACAAGGAGAGATATTTTCTTTACGTGTGCTTCTGCATCTTGAGCGAGGCATGCTGCCTCAGCCCATTGTTGGGCTAAAACAGGATTCCCTTGAGTCTCTGCTTCCAGTTGCTTGAAACGGTACATCTTTACCATCTCTAGGAGATCATTTTCTTTGATTGTATAAAAATGTATCGCCTCTTTATTGGCACGAGATGTCCAGTATTCATAGCAGTGAGCTGCTCTTTGAATACTCTGAATAGCCTGATGTATTTGGATCGCAGCTGCAGTATTACCGGATGCGATTACTTTTATTGATTGGGTAGCGTAGCATGTGACTAACTTAGCTATAGAAAACTTTTCCTCTAAACTTAACTCTAGTGGAAATGTATCGATGGGGTGATGCTTTGAAAAAAATTCAGAATTTTTTTTATAGAGGGTTAAGGCATGAGCAGCTTTTTCCCAGAGCGCAGCTATTTCAGGATAGGGGTTGTTTTTCTTTAAAAGAAGATCACGTTCATAGTGAGGTCTCTCTAAATAAGCATCTCGTAGTGACGGTTCCATAGCGAAGGCTTTAAACAGAATCTATTACTGAGGACACATTTAGAAAAATCTGATGTGACTTCTTATTATTTTCTAATTTAACAATGATAATCCCTAGTAAGAAAGAACAATGAAAAGTGGAAAGATTAAAATTGCTTCTCCTTATAGATTTCTACTAGCCTCCAGCCTTTATATCATTTTCAGATGAATTTTCAGTCATTTCTGTATAGTTGTATTAACTTGCTGAGTTGTGCTCATGTGATCGATGAGTGTTCCAATCCTTTGGTAACCTAAAATTCAATCGTGAGAGGTATAGTATTAATAGAAACGAAAGCCCTACTTCAAATTCATGTCAAAAATTCTTGTTATTGCAGAAAAACCGAGTGTTGCAGCTGACTTAACAAGAGCTCTTGGTGGTAAAGTTAAGGCTGGTAGAATCGATTTTTTTGAGGTGAATAATTATCTTATCACCTCTGCTGTAGGTCATTTAGTAGAGCTCTGTTTGCCAAGTTCAATGACCAAAGGAAAAGGGATTCCATGGGGCTTAGCAACACTCCCTATTCTTCCTGAAGCATTTGATTTAAAACCGATCGCTCGCTCTGCTGATCGTTTTGCATTGGTTAAAAAATTATTAAAACGCCCCGATGTTATTTCTGTGATCAATGCTTGTGATGCAGGAAGAGAAGGAGAACTCATTTTTCATAACATCATACAGCTTTCTTGCATAAAAAAGCCTGTACAACGCTTATGGCTTCAATCGATGACCCCAGAGGCAATCCGTGAAGGATTTGTGCACTTACGTCAAGCCAAGGAAATGGAATATTTAGCTGATGCTGCGCTCTGTCGCGCGGAGAGCGATTGGCTTGTGGGAATTAATAGCACACGTGCTTTAACAGCTTTAAATTCAGGAGGTGGAGGTTTTCAGCTCACTCCAGTGGGGCGTGTACAGACACCTACACTAGCGATTCTAGTGGAGCGAGAAGAGCGTATACGTGCTTTTGAACCGAAGACGTATTTTGAAGTTCATGGAGAATTTGAGGTGCAGGCAGGATGCTATGAAGGACGCTGGTTTGATCCTGATTTTAAAAAAGGGAGAGAGGAAGATGGAAAGCCAGAACGCCTCTGGGAGAAAAGTAAAGCCGAGCAGATCTGTGCTAAATGCCAAGGAAAAACTGGATCGATCGAAGAACAAAAAAAAGCAACCTCACAAGCATCGCCATTGCTCTATGATTTGACAACATTACAACGAGAAGCCAACAGTCGTTTTGGGCTCAGTGCCAAGAGAACTCTACAGCTGGCACAACGTCTTTACGAACATCACAAAGTGCTAACCTATCCTCGTACCGATTCTCGTTATCTTCCTGAAGATACAATTCCAGCGGTACGAAGAGCATTAGAAAAATTAGAAGATCGCGAACTCCATGGTCATGCTGCTCTCCTTATAGAAAAAGGATGGCTCGTGAAGACAGGGAAAGTTTTTAATAACAAGAAAGTTTCAGATCACCACGCTATTATTCCTACAGGGGCATCCACGAGTAAACTGGATGAAATGGAGGCGAAGCTCTATCAGATGGTGGCTCAGCGACTCGTGGCCGTTTTTTATCCTCCTGCTCGTTTTGATGTGACCACACGCATTACAACAGTGGAAGGGGAGCATTTTAAAAGTGAAGGGAAAATTCTTACTGATCCAGGTTGGCTTGTTGTCTACGGGAAGAAGCTTGAATCAGAGGAGGGAAATCAAGATAAAACGCTCGTGGCTGTTGCTTCTCATGAAGGAAAATTAGAACCTGCTTCTACTAGGAATATCTCCATGCGTGAGGCTCAGACACGTCCTCCAGCACGGTTTACAGAAGCAACATTACTGAGTGCTATGGAAGGAGCTGGAAAATTTGTAGAGGATGAAGAGTTGCGTGAGGCGATGAGTCTACGTGGTTTAGGAACACCTGCAACTCGTGCAGCTATTATTGAAGGTCTCCTATTAGATTGTTATTTACTTCGTGAAGGGCGTGATCTCACTCCTACTAGTAAGGGAATGGCTTTGATCAATCTATTGCGTCATATGGGAATTGCCGTACTCACCTCTCCTGAAATGACGGGTGAATGGGAATTCAAACTCAAAGGAATGGAAGCAGGTACAATTCAACGCTCCGAGTTCATGAAAGAGATACGAGCATTTACCTGTGATATTATTGAAAAAGCTAAAGGATTTCATGATGACGCCGATACAGGAGTTTTTCCTGATCTTGAGGTGTTATGTCCTCTTTGCGGCAAAGGCCCTTTTAAGGAAAATATACGGCAGTTCAAATGTCGTGGTTGCGGTTTAAGTGTTTGGAAATCGGTAGCAAGTCGTCCATTCGATCGTGATGAAGTTCAAGAACTACTTCAAAAAAAACAAGTAGGTCCTCTCGAAGGGTTTCGAAGTCGTTTTGGAAAGCTCTTCGCAGCTACGATTCTTCTAGATGAGGAAGGGAAAACAAAATTTTCTTTTGGTGAACGAGAAGATGATCCTGTTGCTCTAGAAACTCTTCGTAGTGCAGTACCTATAGGAGCATGTCCTGTTTGCAAAAAAGGGGTTGTACGCAGCGGAATGAATGCTTATGTGTGTGAGCGCTCTTTAGAAAAAGAGGATCGTTGTGCTTTCCGTGTCGGTAAAATCATTCTTCAGCGCGAGATTCAACAGGAGCAAGTGTCAAAATTACTTGAAAAAGGAAAAACAGAACTTATTCCAGGATTCGTTTCCAAAAAAGGACGGAAATTTTCTGCTTATCTAAAGCTTGATGGGAGTAAGGTTAGTTTTGAATTTGAACCACGTCAGGAAAAAGGAGAAAAAAAAATACCTCGTTCAACAAAAACAACAAAAGCTTCGAATAAGAAAAAATAAAATCACATTCGGAATTTACATCCCACCATTGTTACTTTTATGAATGAAAAATCGAACAAGAAAAAAATTTCTCTTTTTAGTGCCACTGCATTAAGTGCCACAGCAATGGTCGGTTCTGGCTGGCTTTTTAGTGCTCAGCTCAATGCTCAGCTTGCTGGAAATTATTCTTTTATTGCATGGGTATTAGCAGCCCTTTTAGTAATGCCGGTAGGACTTTGTTTGGCCCAAGTAGTTGCTGTTTATCCGGTCCGTGGTGCCACCACTCGTTCGAGTGCTTTGTCACATAATTCCATCTTTGGAATGCCTTTTGCCTTTGCTAATTGGTTTGGCATTATGGTTTGTGTTGCCACTGAAGCACAGGCTACTACACAATATTTATCCGCTGCTCTTAAAAATAGTAATCTCATGGATGATCATGGGCTCACTTTTTACGGAAAATTATTCGCTTTGGGTATTTTATTTTTATACTTAATTGTCAATTTTTACGGAATTAAACTGCTTGCCAGAGTTAATAATATCGTTACAGCATTAAAAATTATCACTCCACTTTTTACTATTGCTCTCTTTATTTTGGCGCGATTTGATAAAAGTAATTTTGATTTACCTTCCAATCATCTTTATACAGCAGGGTCAGCTCTGAGTGCTATAGTGGGGGCCGGACTTATTTATTCGTTTAACGGTTTTCAACTTGCAGTTGCCTTTGCAAGTGAAATTGAGAAACCAAAAAGAAATGTTCCACTCTCCATTATTCTTTCAATTGTGGTGGTTATGTTTGTTTATATGGCATTGCAATTTGCATTTATGGGGGCGGTGCCTCATGAAATGTTGCAAGCGGGATGGAGTTCTTTGAATTTTCATTCCCCTTTAGTTAATTTAGCAATGCTTCTGGGGCTCAATGTCCTAATGATTTTATTGATGGCAGACAGTGTCATTAGCCCTTCAGGAACAGGATATGCTTATCTTGGGGGATCTTCTCGGATGTTTTATGCAATGGCTGCTGAGGGACAGATGCCGAAATGGACAATAAGCAAACTCAATCCTATCTATAATCTTTGTAGACGTTCGTTGCTCATTAATTGGGTAATGATTGCTGTTGTTTTGTGGAATGCAGAGAGTTGGTCATCACTCATGGTCGTTGTTACAGGATACAATCTTCTCGGTTATATGGCTGCTCCTATCAGCATGGGAGCCATTAAACCAAATACGCGTATTTATGGAGCTGCTGTTTTTGTCACCCTTGGACTCATTATGACGACTCTTCCTATTCATGATTTCTTAATGATGATTTTATCATTGATTGTTCTCATGGTGATATATGGAGGTGTGCAATTGACTAAGAAAACTAATTTTATGATTCTCTTGGGCCTCATTGCTCCTTTTATGATTTACTTGGGAATGATCTATCTCTATCAAAATCTCATCTATGTAGGAGTGATATCACTATTTTTTTATGTTCTTATTACGAGCAGGCGTTTTGTTCAGTTCTGTAAAAAATATAAAACTGAAGGGCTCTCTCTTGAGGATGAATGATAGTGAAATTAGGAAAAGAGCAGTAATCCTCCCCTTTACATTCACGTTTTTAGGATAAATTATTTTAATCATTGAAGACATTTTGACCTCTCCCGACTATCCCTCACATGAATGTGGTGTTTTTGCTGTTTATGGGCATCCTAATGCAGCACTTCTCTCCTATTATGGCCTTTTTGCTTTGCAACATCGTGGACAGGAGAGCGCCGGAATCGTTACACATGCAGGAAATAAAGCTTCTTTTCAAAGTGTTAAGAATATGGGGCTTGTCTCTCAAGTTTTTAAAGAAGAAGAGATCGATCAACTCAAAGGTTCCTATGCTATTGGTCATGTGCGCTACTCGACGACAGGATCTAGCAATCTCTTAAATGCACAACCACTCTGTGCTGATACGATTCGTGGACAAATTGCTATTGCTCACAATGGAAATTTAGTCAATGCGGCACGACTTCGTATCGAACTTGAAATGAAGGGATCGATTTTTCAAGCTACCTCCGATAGTGAAATTATCCTTCATCTTTTGGCTCAACCCGGAGCCTCCTCAGAAAAGATGAACCCACTTGCAGCACTCCGTGAGCTCGAGGGAGCTTTTTCCATCGTTATTATGGGGGAAAAAGAGATTATTGGAGTTCGTGACCCTCACGGGTTTCGTCCTCTGTCGCTTGGAAAGCTTGATGATGCTTGGGTTTTAGCCTCAGAGACATGCGCCTTTGATCTCATTGGAGCACGCTTTGTGCGTGATGTGGAGCCAGGAGAGGCCCTCATTATCAATGAATCAGGCCTGCACTCTGAATTTCCTTTTAAAAGCAGCCGAGAATCATTTTGTATTTTCGAATATGTCTATTTTGCTCGTCCTGATAGTAATCTTCGGAATGTCAATGTTAGCCAAGCACGTGTGCGTATGGGGCAAGAATTAGCACGGCAGCATCCAGTCGAAGCTGATATTATTGTTCCAATTCCTGATTCAGGGATCTATGCAGCATTGGGATTTTCAGAGGAATTAAAAATTCCTTATGAACCTGCTTTTGTTCGCAACCATTATATCGGACGTACTTTTATTCAGCCAACTCAGCTTGTGCGTGATTTTAGTGTGCGCGTTAAACTCAATCTTATTGGCTCTGCTGTCCAAGGAAAGAGGGTTGTTGTTGTAGATGATTCCATCGTACGCGGTA
>JAIPKF010000007.1 GCA_021733705.1 Chthoniobacterales bacterium | reverse complement strand
CATCGATTGTTATCTGCCGCTCCAATAGTACCAGTGAGTGTTATATTTTGTCGTTCTGGAGTTGACGTAATCATACCAAAATAACCTTTCATTAGCATTTCACGAACGCGCTTTATAGCAACATCTCCTAGAACAATATGAAATTCTTGATTGGTGATAGCAGGAAGATCTCTTTCAATCTGTTTTTTCATAATATCGTAAAGTTCTTGATTAGGAAGGTAACCACTCCATGTCACGTTGCCCGTAGAACCATCTACAACAATTGAAACAGCTAAATTCATTGCTTGCATCATTGCAATACCACTATCCTCAATATCGCCAATATTGATAATATTGCAAAGAACAGGAACATTTGCCTCATTCATCGTTTTACGAACATAGTCATTCTGGACTTGGTCATGAACATAGATATAGAGGACACACGTTCCATTCCTCTCGACGACTTTTATATTGTTGTTTGGAAATTTTTTTTCCAGTTTCTTAGCTAATGCTTCCACAGCAATGCGCTCTTCCTTTATTCTTTCTAGATCTTCTTTATCAAAAGAAGTGGGCTGAAAGGCAGTCTGCGGAATGAGAAGGTTTTTGTGCGCAATAATTCTAAAAAGGGTTAATCCCATAAAAAAACAAACACCCACAATAATAAGAATGGCAAGAGAAGTATTAGAAAAGATCTGTTTGTTTTTTAATTTAGATGGGAGACTTATTTCAGATAGATCAGATGGGATCTCTCCTAATTTTTCTGGAGAAACTAATCCTATTTCATGAATTTCAGGAATTTTCACTGGTGGCCAAAGCTGCTCACACGGTCCTCCAGTAAGATGAGTGCTTCCAAGCGTTAAGACATCGCCCAATTTGAGAAAACTCTCCTTTTCAGAAACTTGATTTCCGTTGATATATATAACTCCATCTTTTGTGGTGACTTCAAATCCATCTTCTTTCTCCTTCTTTATTTGGCAATGAATAGGCGCAATATGAGGGTCATTTAAAACAAGATCACTCTCCAGAGAAGTTCCAATAGTAATTTCCTGTGATACCAAAATCTGTGCTCCTGCATTGGGTCCATTCAATACTTTGAGAAGCCAAGGTTTTGCTGCATTCATGATATCAAATGTTAATTAATACTAATACGACCTAACGGTTGAATATTAATTTCTTCTGTTAATTCTTGATGTGATAGTACAGTGAGCTGTGGAATTTCGAGTTCAATCAGTTTTTTCATGTATCGACGGACATCCATAGACGAAATAAGTACTGGAGGTCGTTCTTTGTTTGCAATATCACCTACCTGCTCCTTAACAGCATTTACAAGTTTTTTACTCATGACTGGATCCATTGCTAGAAAGCTACCAGCAGAAGTTTGTCGAATCGATTTTCTAATTTGCTCCTCAGCGCTTGGTTCTAAAATATAAGCCACAAGAACATTTCTGCCACCGCTGAAATGGTAGCTTATATATCGACGCAGAGCAATTCGCACATATTCTGTGAGTAGCAACACATCTTTTTCTTTCGGAGCCCATTCAATGAGTGCTTGAAAAATAGCACGTAAATTACGTATCGAAATTTCCTCCTGAACCAACCGTTGCAATACTTCAGCAATTTTTGTGGGCGGCAATACCCGCTGAACTTCACGAACAACCTCTACATTGTCTGCTTCCATTTGAGAGAGAAGTGTTCTCGTTTCCTGGAGCCCGATGAAATCAGCAGCATATTTTTTCAGAACGAGTGAAATATGAAAACTCAGCAACTTAGCAGAATCCATTCCACTTAATCCAATTTGATCAAGTAATTGTTTTTGTGCAATAGGAACCCAAACTGCTGGAACTTGATCAGGAGGAGCCTCCACAGGTTCGAAAGGAATATGAAATGCCAACAAATGCTCTTGGCTTTCTCGAACATAAAGAAAATCAGGTCGAAGAATTCCGGAGGACATTGGAACTTCTTGTAATAAGAGTTGGTACTCTCCCTTTTTAAGGTTTTCATTAAATCGCAAATGGATTCCGGGAAAAGGGACCCCTAGATCATGATAAAGGGCTCGTCTCACTTGAACGAGCTCCGTATTGAGGGCATCTGGAGAAATGAATTCCTGAATAGCTGCATCCACCTCCAATAAAACTGGAACTGTGATCGAAAATTCTTCTTCGTTCGAAGCCCCTTTAGCCTCATCGGTGGGAGAATCTCCTGAAGGTGTAGCTGTTTTTTTAGAGCCAGGAGAGAGCAATAATGAACCTCCCTTTTTTAGAATAGGAAGCGGGCCTCGCTCAAGCATATATCCGAGTGCAAGCACAACAATTGATAATAAACCAAACTGAATTTTAGGAAACCCTGGAACGATTACAAAAAACAATAAAATTGTTCCTGCAATCAACAACGCTTTGGGAATTGCAAATACCTGAGAAAAAATATCTGTACCCAATCCTGTTTTTTCTTCAGAACCAACACGAGTTACAATAATACCTGCAGTAATGGTTATTAATAATCCAGGAATCTGAGAAACTAATGCATCTCCAATCGATAAAATGGAGTACGTTTCAACAGCAGTCCCTAGGTGCATTTTCTTTTGTAAAATTCCAATTGTAATTCCAGCAATAATATTAATGGAAACGATGATTAATGTTGCAATAGCATCTCCTTTTACAAATTTCATAGCACCGTCCATCGAACCAAAAACCTGACTCTCTTTTTCTACATTGTGACGTCTTTTTTGTGCTTCTTTAATATCGATGACCCCAGCTCTCATATCAGCATCAATACTCATTTGCTTACCTGGCATTGCATCTAATGTAAAACGTGCAGCGACCTCAGCAACGCGTTCAGCACCTTTTGTCACAACAATAAATTGAACGACAAGAAGAATCATCCAAACAACAACACCGACAACAAAATTCCCTCCCACGACAAAATTACCGAATGCATAAATAATTTCTCCAGCATACCCATCGAGCAGAATCATACGTGTCGAAGTAATATTGAGCGACAGTCGAAACAACGTTGTGATCAGGAGCAAACTTGGGAATGTTGAGAAGGCCAATACATTCGGGACATATAGTGCCATCATTAGCATGACAATAGAGATCGTAAGATTCAGTGAAATCAATGAATCGAGCAACCACGGAGGTACAGGCAAGATAAAAAGCCCAATAATAGCAATAATGAGAAATGCTATATAGAAATCACCGAATTTCTTAGAACGCGTAATCCAACTTTGAAATTGTTCTAAAAATTCGTTCATGAAGTGATTCTCTTGGTTTTTTTAATAAAAATCATTTTCTGAGATTCAAAAATTCAATAATGGCATTGGAGGAATCTTCTAAAAGTTGCAGACGCATTAATACCCTGCTTAAAAGAAGAAATGTAGCAGCTCGTTCCTCTTGATCCATACTCATATTTAAACTATTTTCTAAAATTTTTTTAGCCTCTTCAATGTTACCCGACTCCATTTCACTTCGTGCTAATGATCTTAAAAGACGACTATCACTTGGCTTGAGCTTGATTAAAAGCCGTAAATAGTGCGTTGCCCTTTCCGGTTTTCCATAAACCATGTAAAAATAGCTCAGCAAATCTAAAAGCGCATGCAATCGCTCTCTATTGGTGGAATGATTTTCCTGAATCATATTTGGAGTGAGATAGCTTTCTTTGCGAGATACCTCTTATTATCCTCCTAGAATCGTTCTTCTAAGAGCAGCGAGAAGTTCGTGATTCATGACTTCTTCAAGCAACATCTCTTTGACAAAACCAATTTCTTGCATCGGTGCAATTCCATTAGCAGAACTTAATAAAGAGGAGCCATCCAAAATAAGGGACTTCAGCGTCTCTTGAGCAAGTACTTTGAGTGTGTCAGCTGGAAGCGCCAAAGAATCTAGCTCAAGATTTTCTAATTCATTTCCACGAAATAGTTCTTGTAATTTACTTAAAACTGGAGCTTCTCCGAATAAAGGAGAGAGCTCTTCTTTGGGAAGTTTATTGGGGCGAGTCTGAGGCAACAAGGTCAGTCCACCATCCCTAAAGTCAAATGAGGAAATCCTGTTAAGTTCCATTGTATCAACCGTAATGAGAATTGATAAAGAGAGGCAAGGATTTTATCTGTCAATCACATGCTTTGAAATACTTGATCCATCAGTTCAGTGAGAGAATCTAATGCATTTGATAAAATGGCACAATTGACCTCTTTATCTTCAAAAATAAAGTAGAATCCTAATATGTCATCACGGAGTTGAGCATGAAGAGGCTTCATTCTAGATTCTTTAAAATGAGCACAAGCTAGAATTTTTCGTGCATTAAGCAAATAAAGATTTTCTACTTTTTTGCTTAAACCAACAAGAAAATGAGGTTCTTTGTGAACAAGCTGAAGAGTACCAATAGTATCAATTTTTAAATTGATACTCCCTCCTTCCTCCATTGTTAGACCAGAAAGACCATACTGTTGACAAAACTGTTGAACGATATCTGTAATCATAGTGAGCCATTTTTATAAAGAGTCATTATTATGCTTTTATACTCATTGAATTTGTTGGAATCGATCTTAATCAACTTCAACTATTAGCCCGAATATTTGGTACTGCATCTTGATGCGGCGCTAGGGTGCCTTATTTTGGTAAAGTGATATTATTTGCTCACGCTACTTCACTCTCTCGAGCGATCGCAGAGTCTAGAGAGCATTGTACAGCTCTCAAGCAATTTTCTCGATTAGCATTACTAGGAAAAATTCTTTCTGGAAACAGCCGAATCATTTCATAAATACGGGTAAGAAATTCAATAGAGAGTTGAAGAGGCGGCACAGAAAATTTTTCTGCGATACGCAAGAACTCATCATCATTGAGTGAATCTTTACTCACACGTGTTAATATTTCATTAATCAGGAGAGAAGGTTTCACAGGAATAACAGGGTTCGTAATATTCATTTTTGTGAGCATTTGAAGAAAGGATCGATAGGCATTACGAAAGAACTCCATTTGACATAAGCCATCCATAACAGTTTTTAAAAATGAAGGTTCCAGTGAGGGAGCATTCGATTTTAGTTCTGCTGCTAACGATTTTAAAAGAAATTCCAATGCCTTTTCGAGACGCTCCTGACCTTCTTGTCCATCTGGTTCTTCTTTCCCTTGATTATTTTTTTTATTTTTTTGATTTCTCTTAACTTTATCCAACTCTGGAAAAGAATTCATAATAATATGATAATTTGTCACCAGATTTTGATCACCAAAAACAACCTGACAGTAAAAATCCCTTAGTTGAGCGACAAGATCGGCTTCATCACCTACAGTTGATGCTGCAACATGAGAAACATTGTAACCTGCTCGAATTTCAGCTCCATTAGAATTATTTAAATCATTAAGAACTTGTTCTAACAATTCCTTAAGTGCTGGATCATCCAATTGGCTCTCAAGTATCTTGATAGCACCCTTCAATGCAGCACTCTTTAACGTGGGATCATTAAAAAGAGAATCTAAGGTCTGCTTAATTTCGTCATAACTTCCCCCTCGTTGACTCCTTCTAATTTGAGCCATAAATTTTTGGAAATCGGGAGAATTAAAAAAATCATCAAAATCTGGAAGACTTTCTTGCTGGTCCTCAAAAGCATTTTTTTCTTTTTTTTGAGAAGCACTTTTCAGCTCCACTTTACTACTGGACGCAGATTTGCCCTCCCGATCATCACCTTCATCATAAATTCCGAATTCTATATTATCATCAAATTGAGTTTTTTTGATTTCTTTACCTCTGTAGAGCCCTACCCCCTGCAAATCAGCAGTATCCATTTCACCCCCTACGGGTGTTAGTACACGAGCTTGAACCCTTGGATTCATCATCTCTTAGAAACTCACTGTTTTTGTAATTTGAAGAGATGGTACTCCCTCCACTAAAATTAACTGAGCTTGAGCAATAACTTTTTCATGAAGCATGATGCTTGCTTCAAATTGAGAGCCACCAAGAGCGATC
This sequence comes from Chthoniobacterales bacterium, assembly GCA_021733705.1. Classification (GTDB taxonomy): domain Bacteria; phylum Verrucomicrobiota; class Verrucomicrobiia; order Chthoniobacterales; family UBA6821; genus CAIWMF01. Next base: position 14,170 of record JAIPKF010000007.1, on the reverse strand, counting down.
ACCTTTCCTTCAATAAGAGAGACTAGCTCCTCCATGGGAATCGATTGATGCCCTAATGAAAAATCCAATTCTACATTCAAGTGAGGGGAAGCGCTGGAATCTTTTAATGATTCTTTGGACTGAACTACTCCCGTCTCCTTCTCATCATTACTCTTTAATGGATCTAATACACCCTTGAGCATGCTTGGCATGGTCTCCATTTTTTGTTGTGATACCTCTTGAGGTGCTATTTCTTTTGAAGGTGACATATCTGCGTCAGATTCAACATGAGGTAATTCTGTTTCATTAGAATTTCCTTGTTCCTCTAATAAAGCCTCCTTAGCCGTTTGTTTTTCTACTTCTTCTGGTTTTATATCTTCATCATTAGCCATGCGCCTAGAAATACCTCACTTTTCTCAAGAGGTCAAAAATTAACTAATTTCTATTAGAGTCATTTTTAAAATGCCTCTCGGTATTGCTTATGACTTTTGTTTTCTAGCACTCATTTTTCTTCGCACGCGGTTCCAAATTGGAAATTTTTCAAAGCGACTCTCATGATGAACTTTTGCATAAATATAAAAAGTTCCATTGTGATCATACGATTCCACTTCTCCTAAAACACGATTGTAAAAAGTGACTAGTCTTTCCATTTCTAGTTTTGATTCATTTTTTTTGAAATCGAAATGCTTATCAATATTTCCTCCTACATAATTGAGGCCTGGGCACTCATAACGACAAAAAGTAAAAAACTCTGTAATCCCAAAGAGAGGTGATAGCATTTTCAGACTCTGATTCTCTCTTTTCATAAAACAAACTTCCACGTCATGGGGTGTTGGCTGACGAAAAATAATACTAAGTCCACTCATCGAAACTTGAGAATTCAACCAGTCAGAATCAGTATATTGAGGGTACATAGGATAATCTACGACACGGTAGCCATAGGCTACCAGAGCACGGGCCATAGGACTTTCACATGGATTAGAACGAAATGATTGTTCTTGAAAACGCTCATACAATTCTTTTCCAACGGGACTTTTAGGAACAAGATTTTTTGCAGAAATATCATGATTCATATTTTTCGAAATACAGCTTAAAAAAATTTACTCTGCTACGCGTGGTGGCAACGTCCTTACCCAACGTAAAATTTCTGTCACTGGCTCCAGAAGATTTTTAGGAATGATATCATTTACCTCAAGTTCGTTGAAAAGTGCTCGTGCCAAGGGAACATTCTCAACAATTGGAATATTTTCCTCGCGTGCTACAGAAATCATTCTCAGTGCTATAAAACCGCTTCCCTTTGCTCTTAAAACAGGCAACGGCGTTTTACCTCTTTCATAGTAAATAGCAGCTGCATAGTGAGTCGGATTCGTCACGAGTACTGTTGATTTACGTGTTGCTGTAGAGGTATCTTCAAAAATCATTTCGCGCTGCAAACGACGTCGGTTTCCTTTGATCTGTGGATCTCCTTCCATGTCGTGCATTTCACGTTTCGTTTCATCTTTCGTCATTCTGAGATCTTTCATGAGAAGTTTTTTCTGAAGAATATAATCAAAAAAAGCAATGATGACGTAAAAAGCCATGAAAGATCCAATAAAGTGTAACAACATTGGTTGAACGATATCTATAGAATTAAACAAGGTTGCAAACGGTAATGTTGCCAAGGGTCCAATCGAGTTTGATATAATAAAGTAAAGAAGAACTCCGAAAATCGTGATCTTAATCGTTGATTTTAATAACTCTAAGAGAGTTTTCATCGAAAAGATTTTTTTAAGTCCACTCATCGGACTTATCTTATTAATGTCTGGTTTAAGTGGGTCTAAGGAAAAAAGAAATCCAAATTGGCCTACATTTGCGATAATCACCGCAATGGCAGCGACAATACAGACAGGAAACATTGAAGAAGTCAGATTGGGGATAGCCAATTGCAGAATATCTACTAAGGAATTGGTACTAGGACTAGAAATAGCTAGAAAAATAGCATCAAAAAGTTTGATGAGTGATTTATAAATACCCCCAATGGTTAAATAGATTGTTTCTAAAACAAAAAAAGTACAGATAGTTGTAACTACATCTGTACTTTTGGCAACTTGTCCCTTTTCTCTAGCGTCGCTCAGACGCTTCGACGTTGGCTCTTCTGTCTTTTCTCCAGTCGGTTGCTCAGCCATGAAAAAGACCCTTTAAAAAAAGTGCAACTCCAGTAGTCGTAAAGAGATCATGCTGATATCCCTCGATGAGATAACGCATATAAAATGGTAGGAAAATAAAACAGAGGCCACTTTTAATGGGCAGGGAGATAAAAAAAACATTCAGCTGCGAAACAAAACGATTAGTTAAGCCAAGTCCAAAATCCATAAAAAAGAAAATAATGAGTAAAGGAGAGGCATATAGAATTCCGAGTTCAAAGACTTTTGTAAAAAAAGGAAATACCATCTTTTGCCAACCCACAACAAAGGTCGGAAAAAGCTTATCAACCGGATAAGCCTGATAACTTGCAAACATGACCTCCAACAGGGAGAGAAAACTTCCAGTAGAAAAAAAGAAATAGCTGACTGTACGAAGAAAAAGTCCTCCAATAGGAGATTCCTGGGCCCCTAACATAGGATTATAGATACCTCCGGCCGTACTACCACGCTGGAGATCAATAAGCTCACCGGCAATTTCAATTGCCCAAAAAATAACAGAAACAAAAAAAGAAATAATAATGCCTAAAAAGATTTCTTTAAAAATTAGAATTGTGATCAAAAGTAAATCTAGCTTTTCAAGCGATATCATAGGGGCTGTCATAGGCACAATAATACCTGCCATAATAACTAAAAATACCTGTCGAGTTAGGCCGCTTGAAGAAAAAAAAGGAATAATTGTCAATACAGTGCCAAAACGAACTGACCCAAGAGCAATCAGCATGGGGGCTTGAATAATGAGCTGAGTAATATCACTCATAAAAAGAGCGTGTTATATAACAAAAAAAATCAATACAGTTAATAATTTAACATTGCAGGAAAATCACGAAAAGAGAGCACTGTGAAATTTAAAAGATCACCAAAAACATAATTCATTGCATAAACAATCACTAAAAATGTGGCTATAACTTTTATTGCAAAGGGAAGTGTCTGATCTTGAATTTGAGTGAGTGCTTGAAATAAAGCCACCAGTAAGCCGACGCCAGTAGCCACTATAATTGGAGGAAGCGAGGATGTTAAGACGAGTAACATCGCCTGAGAGACAAGATTAACAGAGGTATCTTGATTCATAAAAATCCTCTACGAAATTCGATAAGTCATAATTAGACCATCCATAATACGCGTCCAACCGTCGACAAAACAAAAAAGGAGCAATTTAAAGGGAAGTGAAATTGTTGTTGGTGAAAGCATCATCATTCCTAGTGCCATGAGAATATTAGAAATCACTAGATCGATAATAATAAATGGAAGATAAAGAATAAATCCAATTTGAAAAGCAGCAGTTAGTTCAGAAACAAGGAAGGAAGGAACTAAGATAATAAAGTCTTTTTGGGAAACAGTACTTCCATATTTAGGTGGCCAGATTCGTTTTGCGGTGACAGCAAAAAACTTTTGAACACTCACTTTACTATTATTGCTTAAAAAAGTTTCTATTGGCTCCTTAATAGAATTCATCATGGGCCCAATGCTAGCAATGGTAACGTTGGAAATATTTAATTTTTCACTTAATTTATACGTATCAGAAAGGACTGGAAACATCACATAAATGGATAAGATAATCGCCATCCCATTAAGCACCATATTGGGAGGACTTGATTGAAGACCTAATGCTGTTCTTACCAAACTGAAAACAACGATGACCTTCGCAAAAGAAGTTACCATCACAACAATAAAAGGAAGCATTGCAACTGCACCCAAAACTAAAATTAATTCTAAGGGATTACCAATATTCAAATTCATGATGAAAGCTTAAGTTGAGTAATAAAAATAGCATGCTGGCCGTGGAGCTCTATTAATTCACCAGCACCAATGGATGTTCCTTGAATAAAAATTTTCAATGGATGAGTCACTTGGGTTACAGCAGGAGATTTTTTTATTTTTGTCGAATGCGTGATCTCATCCATTGTTAAAGAATAACTACCAACGCTGAATGCAAGTTCGATTTTGACATGCTTTTCTAATGAATCCAACTCTGTTTCTGGAATACCTGTTTCTTTTTCCAAATCTGAGATCCCTTTTGGTATAAATGGAGAGTTAGCCACTTTTTCTAGAGGATAAATCAAGGGATTTAATTTCTTTGTATCTAGTAAGATTGGCAGACGTTGATTATTACTGAAATATATAAAACCCTCTCCAGTGGTGCATGCTGATGGTTCTTCAAAAAAAATAAGATCACCTAATGAGAGCTTGCTTAACTGCAAAGGAGAAATTTTTGTAGTACCAATAACAATTTCTCCCTGAAATGGAAATTGATAAAGATCAGAACGTGTTTCACATGGAGTCTGCTCAGCGAGTACAAGCAGCTTTTTAAGGAGATCTAGGGGAATTTCAATTTCACCTTCGAGATCGACTAAAGAATCTTCACTGATAATTTCAAAACAGAGTTTTTTTTCTTCTTGGGTAGCAGGCTGATTCTCTTGGGATGCTTCTAATGAAATGGGAATTTGAAAAAAATCTTCTAATATCCTAATAATTTTTTGGCTGCAGAAGGCTACTACTGCATTTAAAAAATCCTTGGGAATTTTTTCCTTACCTCCAAATTCTGAAAGGCATTTTATGAAGTCACTTTCACTCGTTGGTTTCAATGCTAAATTGATCTGGTAGTGATCTGCTTTTAGAGCAAGAGAAAAGTCGACTGATTGATTGCTCTTAGTTGGAGGTAAGACAAAACGTAATTTCTGGGAGGATTCTTCTTTGGAAAGAGGAAATAATCTCTTGGAGAAAATCAATTTCTCAAGTACCTCCACATCACAATGAGAAAATTCAGGCGGTTTAAAGGGTATCTTTATCATCGCTCAAAAGCCCTCTATTTTTTTGATTCAAGCTTGCAAAATCATCCTCTGTCCCTTTCTGATTACTGAATTCTGAAGAATTTGACGAAGATCGAAATTCCGTTTTTACTTCAACCGATTGTCCAGGACAAAGTGCAACAAGGTGATTCTGTAATGTAGTTATATTGTTATTAAGCATTGTATTACTTGCTGCACTACTAGTAGAAAAAGCAACTTCCATTTGTTGCTTATTTACATTGATATGAACTGTGGTTGCATCAAGAACATCACTACGAATCTGCAATGTAATATCTTGCCCATTAGCACTGTTAAGCCGTGCTTGAGTTACGGTAGCTGTTAGTTCACTTAAAAATGTGGATATATTTCCAGTGCGTATAGCACTTGCTAAAGCAGTTGGAATCTTTTCTCCAAGAGCATCAGAAGAGCCTAAGGATCCTTCATTTTTAAAATTAGAAATAGACTGATTTGACAAAGAAAAAATGGATAATCCTGGGGCCTCTTCGAATGAGGTAAATTTACTTTTACTTGATTCACTCATGCTACTCGGACTCTGATCTAAAGAAGAGGGCAGACTCAGTGATTGCATTGCTGCAGATAGAAAAGTTGAAATATCTTCATTGCTTTTATTGATAACTGGAAGTTCAACACTTTCACTAATACCTGGTCGATTCAAAGACAGGCTACTCACTGGGGCACTCAAGGTATTACTAGCAACAGGGGCATCCAAAGTCCGGCTACTCACTGGTGCTTCAAAATTGATTGTTTTAACGACACCTTGTGTGGGAGGGCGGATTATTTTTTTATGATTCTCTTCTTCGTAATTATTATCATCACCTTTTATCTCTAAAGGGTCTTTTTGTTCTTCTACTGAAGTAATAGTATCATTTTCTTGAGATGAAATTGTTTTTATTCCCGTTTTCTGCTCAAGAGAACACTCTGAATTTAATTGGTCATTATTAGAATCAACGAGATATTGTGCATTAGTGTTATCTTGGGAAATACGTTTACTTTCAGCATTTCTATCATCCCCCTGCTTTGAATAATTCTCAATATCATAGGGACTGTGAGATTCCTCAATGGAATTGCTAGAATGCATACCAGAAGAAGAAACTGGCTCTGTCTGATAGGCTTTCGTTGCTCTGATAATACTCATGGTTTTAAAACTAACAGCAGTTTTGAATAAAAAAACCGGCTCTATTAATGTCGATAATGACAATACAATAACGAACTTCAAACTAAAAACATAAACTTCCTAATGATTTATTAAACCGGGTATTTGATTTTTTCTAAAAATCCTTACTTTATTCTACCAATCTTTTTCTGGCCCTCCTGTTGCAAACATGGTTGCAGCTATTTCCTCTAGATCTGCTTCCTCATCATGTTCCTCGCGTAACATTTCCTCTTTCATCCAAAAATCACGATGTTGGTCAATTTTCCAGGCCTCTTTATAAGCCTTTTCTTGTTCTTGCAGACAGGATGCTGTCTCATCTTTTGCCGTTTCTAATTTTTTACGAGCTTCCTCAACTTGGACAACATAGGTCGACTGTTGAGATCGATTCCAACTGATTTGTTGAGTAATCTCAGTGATTTTATTAATGGGGTTAAACTTGCCAAGAACTGTTTTAAAAAGACGCTCTGCCTCATCATTCATCCAGACCAAATAATCCTCAAGACTCTGTTGAGCTTTTTTTACTTCTTCTTCCAAACGCATTTCGTTAGCACGAGCAGCAGAGAGCTTTCGCTGAGCCTCATCCTCTTTACGTTTTCGCAGCAATCGAATAGCCTCCAGCGGATAAGCTTTCATCGAACAATAGTCTCTAGTTTTTTAATAGTTTCTTCAAAAGTAGAGCGATCTCCAAGGCCCTGCCGTAAAAATGCATTCATGATATCCTTTTTTGCAATGGCCTCGTCGGTGATGGGATCATTCCCTGCTTTATATTCCCCGATTTTCAGCAGCAGCTCTGCCTCTTGATATTTGGAGAGAAGCTCACGGAATTTGCCAGCAGCACTTAAATGCTTGGGTTGCGAAACCTGTGTCATGACACGACTTACGGATGCTAAAATATCAATAGCAGGATAATGATTAGCTGCGGCAAGTTTGCGCGAGAGAATAATATGACCATCTAAAATAGATCTCACCTCGTCTGCAATCGGCTCATTCATATCATCTCCCTCCACAAGAACTGTATAAAGGGCTGTAATAGATCCTACAATACCAGGACCAGCACGCTCTAAAAGCTGAGGCAAAATAGAGAAAACAGAAGGAGGATAACCACGACGTGCCGGTGGTTCACCCGTCGCCAAGCCAATAACACGCTGAGCTCGTGCAAAACGTGTTACCGAATCCATCATTAAAAGAACTTTTTTTCCTTGATCTCTAAAATATTCTGCTATCGCCGTTCCAACATAGGCCGATTTGAGACGTTCTAGCGCGGGCCTATCGGAAGTGGAAACAACCATCACTGTTTTTTTTCTATTTTCAGGACTTAACGTCATCTCTAGTGTTTCTCTCACTTCTCGACCACGCTCACCGATAAGCACCATTACTACTATTTCTGCTTCTGTATTACTAATGATCTGAGATAAAAGCGTGGATTTACCACCTCCAGCTGCAGCAAAAATACCAACACGTTGACCTTGGCCACAAGTTAACAATCCATCAATACTTCGAATGCCAAGCGATAGTGGATCTTTAATGAGCGAACGTTTGAGAGGATCAGGAGGATCTGCAGTAACATTGTAATAAGTTTCAGGAATAAATGCTTCTTGCGAATTATCCATGATTCTTCCAAGGCCATCTACTACACGCCCTAATAAACCTGGTCCAACACCTACCTGAAGAACTTTGCCAGAGGCAATCACTTCAGTAGTCAGAGAGAGTCCTGTAAAATCCCCCAAAGGCATAATCAGGGCACTATCACCCCTAAAACCGAGAACCTCAGCATCAAGTGGTTCTTTGATTCCAGGTCGCCTTAATTCACAGAGCTCACCAATCTTACTATCTGGCAAAATAGCTTTTACCAGCATTCCAACAACCTCTGTAATTTGCCCTCGAAGCGGCTTTGGCTCAGTAACAAGAGCTATGGATTGAAGCTTACTCAAGAAATCCTCTCCCATGGCATGACTACTGGAAAGCAAAGCAGGAGAGGTTTTTTCCGAAGTGCTAGCGTTTACTGAAGGAGTCGATGTTTGTTCCATCATAAATGGTTTTAAGAAGCTAATGTTGAAGGTCACTCATTTTTTAAAGAATATTATAAGTAATCCAGATGTTTCATGTGCTTGATTCTTATATTTACACTGATTCAGTGGCAGCTTTCAGAAGAGACGATTCAAGAATTGCCAGTTGACTTTCAAGAGAAGCATCAACTAGACCGAGTGGAGACTCAAGCACACAGGAATTGGGAGCTAATTCTTCACGTGCTCTCACTTCTATTTTGGAACCTGAAGGCATGAGCTGTTGTAACTTGGGCATCACTGCTTCGACAGCTTCACGATCTTGAGGGTGAATTTGAAGTACAATACGTGGCTGCTGTTTTAATTCATCAAGTGCCTTTCCAATCAATTGATAAAATCGATCCTCAGGAGGCAAATCCAGAACAAAGCGTCGTACACAACTTATGACTACGCCCACCAATTGATTTCTTGATTGCTCGAAATAATCGAGCGAAGCTAAAACTGTTTTAATATGATGCGCTGCTGCTGCTGCTCTTCCTTCTTTAAGGCCTTCTTCATAACCAAGTTTTTTTTGATTTTCATATTCCTTTCTTGCATTTTCTTCGATGACCGCAACATGACTTCGTCCTTTTTCAACAAGGTCAATAGCTTGCAAACAAATAGCTAACTCTTTTTGCGGCAACACTGGACCGTGTTGAAGATAGCTAGGTAAATCTTTATCCCATTGCAACAATGAGGAAACAGTGAAATCTTTCGTAATTTCTTTATTCATGAATTTTAATGATAGGAATTATTTTTTATTGTTAACCCGGATATTTCATACTCATCACCTGCGGATGCCGAGAGGCGCTGTGCAAAGCGTATTATTACAAGGTGAGCGAAGGATTGTGATTTGGTCTAGACATTCAAAGGACTCTACAACCATGATTCAGAATCCTTCCAAAGCGCACTAAGAATTTTTTCTGCTTCTGATGCCCAGGGTAGTGGAGTATCACAATATCCTTGTGGAAAAGACCCAGGAAGTTTTGTGGCAATTCGCTCTTGAATTCCGCGCTCTTTAGAAGAGAAAGCATGCCCGACAATCATCTTTGCTCCTTGCTGGATAGCCTCAGAAATATCATGAATGACAAGTGTCGATAACTCTGAATGTAATGATTTAAGAAAGTATTTTGAAGAAGTATTCGATAAGAGTACAAATTGAAAAATATCCTCTCCTATCTCTTTTCGAAGCTTCCTTACAATAGCACCATCGATGATTTGAGTGATTTCATGTTTTACAGAAAAAGAGGCACTTAAAAAAGCAAGTCTTTGAAATCGATTTGGAGGAATCATGGCTAAATTCCAAAGGGGATCTTGAGGCGCCCAAGATATAGAAGAATTCCATGATAGTCGCACTCGCAATAGATCATCCACATAGGAACTCACTCTAGAATCTTTTACAAAGTTCTCACTAAACAAAGCTGGAAAAAAAGAAGTTAAAACTTCACTAGATGCATGACGCAGAGGTGAATTATTCCAATAGATCCATTGATCAATAGAAGAAGCGGTAGGATCTCTTTTTATCCAAGCATCACAAAGTTCCTCACCCCATAGAGTGGCACTTCTGTTCGACACTATTTCTTTAACATCTGATAATTCTATTTTGGAATTCATTCCTGCTTCTTGGTTTATCTGAACAGCATTGCTTTTTTATAAAGTTTGCACAACTTACATTTCTGTCTTTAGCTATTCAAACCTAATTCGAATTCATCAAGATAAGTAACTTTTTAGCTATTAGGCTTCGATAAGACGGGAGCGGATACAGTAAGAGATGGAGATGCTTCAGTGGTACTTGGAGAATTTTTACTTCTTGGCGCTTCCTCTGATTTATTTTTTAAAAAATCCTTCACAATTTTTTTTCCAAAAATAGCTGCCACAACAAGAGCTACACTAATTAAAATAAATGCTAAGATCACAAACCAAAAATTCCATAATGCCGACTTCGGAATTTTAATACCAAAGAAAGAAATCTCTTGTTGCACATTAAGAGGGTAATAGTAATCAATGCTCTCGGACTGAACAATAACAACAGAAACATTATCGTAATTGAGACCTTCTACACTCTTCATCACTAATGTTTTAATTTGAGGTACGAGGGTAGCAGGAACACTCCCTGGACGGAATTTAAGAAAAACAGAGGCTGAAGAAGGTGTTAATGTTTCCGTGTAGGGATCATTTTTTGGTAAAACGAGAGAAACTCTTGCAACTAAAACACCATCAATATGACTCAGGGTTTCTGAAATCTGTTGACTCAACGCATACATAAAGCGAATTTTTTCTTCGCTTGGAGAGGAAACAATTCCGGTCTTTTTAAAGACTTCACCGATACCGGAAAATTTTTCAGAAGGAATCCCGTACCATTTTAACAAATCTGTAGCAGCTGCAAATTGCTGCCTCGGAACCGAGATCGAAAATAAGTTCTCTTTCTGAGCTGTTTTGACTGCTTGGATGTTTCTCACTAAAAGAAGCCCCATCATTGTATTGGCATCTGACTCAGATAGGTTAGAATAAAGAACCTCTGGCCCACATCCTACGAGCATTAAACAACCTAGGAGTACCACGAGAAATTTTAAATAAAATCTCCCTTCAAGCAGAAAATGTTTAAATTGTTTCACTCAATTTTAATTAGTAGATTTCATGAAAAATGTAACCGTAAGCGACACTCACGAGTCAATCAAGCAAACTCCATCTTTACAACCATGGAGAGTGATCCATCTCCCCTACCCACCAGAAGCAGTAGAATACTCCCAAATTAAATTGCGCTGGGTAAATTTAGGAAAGATTAAATTTCCAAGCATCTCAATTCAAAAAAAAAGCATAGAAAAACAGGGGCCTTCTGTAAACTATGATCTGTTATGCTCTCAGCTTGAATCAATTTTAAATCGAGAAGATGCTGTAGGTTATGAGCTCAGATCGCTTTATCCAACTCATTCCGGCTCTTACTCGGTAACCGCAACCCATAAGCAGCCGCACCATCAGTTTTTAAAAAAACAAATTCCAAGTCACCATCTTCAAGGCAAAGAAGCACTCCTCCTTATTTTTAAAAAAAAGGAATGAAAAAGGTATATTTTTATTAACCCGGATATTTCATACTGATCGTGACGAGGAGACCGCGAAGGCTTATGGGGTAAGGCAGACGAGCATTTTGATGCCGGGCTGTATGTGTACATACTGTCCAAATCAAAATGGGAGTCTAACGCAGCATCCATCTGGCTTCCCGGCCTCCGCAGGTGATTAGTGTGAAATATCCGGGTTAAGTCGCTTTCTTGCTCTGTACAGTTTCATCACTTGCACTCGAATCGAGAGTCACTTCTCCTAGCAAAGGGAATCCGTAATGAAGAAGTTTTGCTTCTATTTTTTTACAATTGCAAATAAAAATCAGTTTCAATTTGCGATCCAGTAATATTTTTAGTGAAGCGAGAAGAGCTTGCCATATCTGAATGGAAATCTCTTTTTCTCCAAGAAAATAAAATGAACATTGTTTCGGTAATTCCTGATTCTGGAGAGCATTGATTTTTAAAAATCCCATGAGATCTTCAGACTCATCGCTGCTGAGGGACCATATAATTTTCAATTCAAGATCTGTTTGATGAATCGCAAGCATCATTATCTGTTAACACAGAGATCAATTTAAAGTGAACTATTTTTAAAAAAAATTCAATTCTACTCGCTTCCATGATGGACAATAGCAACTTCACCGATAGAATTTTGATCACCGTTTTTTTATTAATAATGAACTCGAATATTTCACACTGAAGTGTCATGATGCGCCGTGCAAAGCTTATTAGTAGAAGGTGGGCGGAGGATTGTAATGTAGGGATGTATGTGTCCCTAATGCCAAAATCACAATTCGAAACCAACTCATTAATAACGAGCCTTCCACAAGCTATATTAGATTTTGTATGAAATATTCGACCTAGGATTTGTGACCTCTCTCTTCATTCTATGCATCTGAAATGAAAATTCTTCTCACACTTGATATTCATGAGCCGTATTCTCCAGGACGGTCTCATTCAGAAAATCTATTACGCCTTATTTGGGATCAATTACAAATAACTGGAATACTAATTGAAACTTTTCTTCCTCCAGCACCCAAGTTTGATCTTACTAGCTGGCCAAGGCAAACCTCCTCAATGAAAAAGTATCTTCGTGATACTCCTTCTCCCCTAGAAAGCTATGACCTCATTATTGGTATCAATCTTCCCTCAGGAGCAGAAGCACTATTCAACTCATTAAAAATAAAAACACTGATTCTTCGAGCGATCCCATGTGCTTCTATGGGTCGTGCCGTTTTAATGCGTTCCAACTTTCCCATTGCTCAGGAATTTTTAATTCAATTTCCAAATTATAAAAATTTATATCAACAAAATTTCTTGGAAAAAAATCACTCTCCGGAAGAGAGAATATGGTGGTTAGCAAATCGTTTTCTTATTAATCGAGGAAAATACGATGCCTCTCTATTATTTCTGGGAACAAGTATCTTTCAAACAGAGCGTATTCGGAGTGGATCGATTATTAATCTGTCAACCTATGCTGATGCTATCATGGAGCTTTTGAAAGCTTGTCCCAATTTTTTTTATTGCTCTCCTTTACCCATGGATCACTCCGAACTTCGCTTCATGAAGAGCCTAGGGGCAACTTGTCCCTCTTTTCCCATTACTGAGTTATTTGCTCGAGATGAATTTGATTTTTTTGTTTCACTAGACTCTGCTTATGTTCCCGTGGCAAAAGCTTTTGATAAAAGAATCACAATTCTCGGAACACAGCCTAGCTGGTCTACAATCCCAGTGAGAAAATTTTGCAGCGATGAATTCATAACTCATCTTGACCAAACACATTTGTAACATCCATGAACGAGAATACAGATCCAGTCAATATTGCCTACCTTCATCGTGATTGGAGAAAACTCAGGGAGACTGCTGGCAAACAACTTATTGAAACACGTGAACTCCTTCGTAAACTTGATACTACGCCTGGAGCTGATTCCTCAGCCAAAAAAGAAATCGAATCACTAGCTAATCAGTTAACCGGAATATGCAACCAAATCGATGCTCAATTTATAGTTGTTCAGAAAGCAATGGAAGAAAGGGATAAAGCCGCCTTCCTGTATAACGTAGAATCGCTCATTAATAAAATTCAAGGGTGGTATTCATTCCTTAACCTTGGCACTATTGAAAAAAGAGACTTTGTTTCCGCATGGCTTCAAGGTTCGGGAATTCCTCAAGAAAAACAAAATACAGAGCACGAAAAATATCTTGGTATATCTCCAAAAAACTTCTATGCATGCAGAGCATGGAAACAAGCTTTACTCTTTCCAAGAAGAGCCAGTTCTATTTTAGAAGTCGGATCTGGATTTGGCATTAATGCAATACATCTTTCTCGTATGGCACGCTTAGGAGCCATTGAAAAACAGGAGAAAATGTTTAAGCTTTCTAGAAATATTGAGAAAATTTCTCCCATTTATGGCAGAGCCCCCTCCATTGGATTCAGTTATTGTGATTTTCAATTAAATACTTCATCGACAATTCCAGCAGAGGCCTTTGATGCCATTTGGTTACATCGCACTGTCTGGAAACAGTGGATTGAACAAGATGGTCCGGCCTTAACTTCTGCTCTTTCTGAACTTTCCAGGCGTGCTCATTTTTTGCTTTTTACGAGTGATCATGGAACATTGCTCAGAGAAGATCTCCTCACTCCTCTCTACGACATCAACTGTATTGGAGAACAGGATCAAGGAACTCAAAAAGTTCGTTACTTCATTGCTCAACGCCGCTCTGTTAGTGTTGCTGGGAAATTTTTTCCTTGTTTTGATATGCGTATTCACGATCCAACATGGCAGGGCTTTGAAACACTCAACCATAATGCTGCTTTTTTGCCATGGAATAGACCCTCTCTCAGGCTCAATACAAAACGGTATCTCTTAGGAAAAAACCAAGTTGTACGCACCTTCTTGAAACGTACTAAAAATGAAGATCCCAGGCTTATTCATCACCGAGAAACAGAGAT